>JBBSHA010000005.1:0-25411 GCA_038253595.1 Candidatus Dormibacterales bacterium | reverse complement strand
CTGATGAAGATGCGGGTGGTGTGGCACTCGGCGGGCCGGCCCTGCTCGGAGGAGCGCTTGAGGCGGGCGTAGAGGCTCGGCTTGACCGGGACCAGCCGCTCCCGGCTGCCCTTGCCCTTCACCTTTAGGTAGCGATCCCGGCCCTCCTCGACCAGGCTGGAGGCTTCTAGGGTGAGCAGCTCGCCGAGCCGAACCCCGCAGTCGCCGAGCACCCGGATGATGAGCCGGTCGCGCTCGCCGTCGGCGGCCGCCTCCATGGTCGTGATCTCCTGCCGGCTGAGGGTGTCGAGCACCTTACGCGGGACCTGCACCATCTGCACCCGGAGCCGGGCCGGCGTCAGCCCGGCCTCCTGCGTCCAGAGCAGGAAGCGGCGGACGCCGCGCAGGTAGGAGGCTATCGACGCCTTGGCCAGGGGCCGGCCGCCGGCACCGGTCCTGCCCAACAGCTCGCCGTTGAAGGCGTTAAGCGCCCGCTGGTCAAGCTGGCCGGGCTCGGTTATGCCGGCCCCCTGACACCAGGGCAGGAAGACCCGGCCCAGGACCGCCAGGTAGTAGTCCTCGGTCCGCGCTGAGCCGCCCTTGGCCCGCACCCCGGCCATGAAGTCATCTACCGCCCGCTCCAGGCCGGTAAGCCGAGCCGTGGGCACGACCGAGAGTGCTTTCTTCTGGGGCATAAGGCGCCTGACCTCCCAACTACGCAATTCGCCTGACCTTCAACCACGATGTACTAACGCGCTTAACCCTTGCATTCTATACCCCGCTGTTAGCGGTTGGCTAGGGGGGCGCTACTGAACTCGGGATGAATACGGATCCCGGGCGTCTGAGTGCTTGGAAAATCCCTGTTTTGCAGTGCTTGATCCAAAGTCAGGCGCCTTACCACTTGGCGACTCCCCAGCGAGGTAGCTAGCGTACCGGCGCCCGACGCTGGTCTTAACGGGCTGGATTGCCCGCGCGCCGGCATTTCGATAGCTTGCGAGAATGGCATTCCGCAGGTTCCTGGTCCCCGACTGGCAGCGCTACGCGCTGCTGCTGGCGATCCCGGTCGCCGTCATCGCGGGCCTGGCCGCGGTGGTCCTCTTCGGCTCCCCGGCGGCGTCCGGCCCGGGGGCTCCGGTCGCCGGCCGCGCCGCTCCGGGCGCCCCCCGGCCCCAGGCTCAGCCCGCGCCGGGGGCCGATGCCGGGACGGCGCTGCCGCCGCCGGGCGGCCTGCTCGTCCAGGTCACCGGTGCGGTCGTCAACCCGGGCCTGTACAGGCTGGCCAAGGGCGAACGGGTGATGGCCGCGGTGGCGGCCGCCAGCGGCCTGGCTTCCGACGCCGATCCCGACCGGACTCCGATGGCGGCCAGATTGCGCGACGGCCAGCTTGTCCGCGTCCCCGCACGAGGTGAGCCGGGGACTTCCGCGCGGGCGGGCGCCGCGACCAAGTTCGGCCTCAACGAGGCGACGGCCGAACAGCTGGCGACAGTCCCCGGCATCTCGCCGGAGCTGGCGGTTGCCGTGGTGGAGCGGCGCTCAGCGTTCGGACCCTTCGTTTCGCTGCGCGAACTTGTCACCGGTCTCGGCATGGGCGGCGCCGACTATCGGCTCGCCAAGCCCCATCTAAGGCTGTGAGCGCCCGCTCACCGCCCCACCGCCTCCCGGGGGAGCACCGCGTGGGCACCGCGGACTCCATTGACCAGCTGGGTGATCCGGATGTCGACGACCGCGCTGGCGAGGGCCAGAGCCTGCTTGCGGCTGAGATCCAGGGTCTGCGTCATGTGCTCGAGCATCGCGTCCAGGGCCTGGCCGATCGCCTCGTCCAGATCCTCCGAGAAGCCCATGGTCAGGTGCCCCTCGGCCGTGTCCGCCGAAGGCGTGACCGAGGTTAGGCCGGGCAGCAGGTCGAAGGTCAGTCGGGCCCTCTCCATGGGGCACTCGATGGCGGTGCCCGACAGCTCGCCGTCGCCCTGGCGGGCATGCCCGTCCCCGGTCGAGAACAGACCCCCGGGCACCGCGATGGGCAGGTGGAGGGTGCTCCCCGGGCGCAGCTCTTTGAGATCGATGTTGCCCCCGGTTGCGCGCGGCGGTGTCGTCGAGTGGATGCCGGGCTCGGCCGGAGACAGGCCCAGCACGCCCAGGAACGGATCCAGGCGCACTACGTGGCCGAGCTGATTGGTGCCGGTCCGGGCCTCGGGGTCGAGGTCCCACAGCAGCCACTCCGGCTCGCCGCCTTCGACGCCCAGCCGCCGGTTGAGGGCCGTGTCCCGACCCCCCGCCAGGTTCTGACCCCAGCGTCCCGGCACCAGCTCGTCGACGTGCACGGCCAGCGTCATCCCCGGCTCCGCGCCCTCGACGAAGACGGGGCCGACCAGGCTGTGCCCGTCATCGTCCGGTGAGCGCCGGGGCTCGAACCGGCGGCCCTCGGCCCCCGGGGCGGGAGGCTTCTCCAGGTCCCACCAGACATCGAGCGTCCGGAACACCACGCTGTCGCCCGGCTCGATCCGGAGCACGGGCGCCAGGGCGGGGGAGAAGTGGCCGTGCAGGGTTGAGCGCTCGGGTTCCAGGCGGTACTCGGTCACCGCTACCGATGATCGGGCTTAACAGCTGGGATTGGCAATCCGGCGTCGCCGGCCGAATCTGGCCTGGTGAACCGCAGCGTCCCCGCCGGCCTCGTCATCCTGACCTGCTGGTCGGCCGGTGTCGTGGCGGCGGCCGTCCTGGAGCCGGCCCGACCTGTGGAGATGGCCGCGCTGCTCCTGGCGGTGGGCGCCGCCGCGGCGGCGGTGGTGGCCCGGCCGGCCTGGATCGCCCTGGCGCTGGCGGCCACGCTGCTGGGTGTGGTCCGGGCTGGGGTGGGCGCCGCCGACCCCGGCCTGGCCGCGCTGGCAGCGACCTGGGCGGGACGGCCGGTCACCCTCTCCGGCCTGGTGGTGGACGACGCTCGGGGGGCCGCCGTGGGCTACGAGGTCCTGGTCCAACCCGAACCCACCGGCCGCGCCGGCCCCGCGGGGGCGCGGCCGCCCGGCAACCTGCTGGTGCGCGTCCGCAACGGGGTGCCGCCGGCACCGGGCGACTCGGTCCAGGTCTCCGGCCGGCTGCGCCTGCCCGCGGACCGGCCCGGTTTCGACCGTCGCGCCTACCTGGCTCAGCGCCACGCCCTTCTCGAACTGAGCGGTGCCAGCCTCCAGATCACCCGGCACGGCGAGGGGCCGGCGGCGCTGCCGGCGCTCCTGCGTGAGCACTATCGCAGCGCCCTGGCCGACCTGCTTCCGGCTCCCCACGCGGCGGTGCTGACCGGAATCGTGCTCGGCATCCGCTCCGGCGTGCCTCCGGCGCTGGAGCGCGACCTGGTGGCCACCGGCCTGGTCCACCTGCTGGTCCTGAGCGGGCTCAAGGTGGCGGTTTTCGCTCGCCTGGTGACGGCCGGGCTGGCGCCGGTTCTCGGCCCCTGGGCGGCGTTCCCCGCGCTCAGCTTGATAGTCCTCTACGCCCTGGCCGGGGGCGCCACCCCGGCAGCCCTTCGGGCCGCCGCGATGGGTGGCCTGGTGATCCTGGCCGGCACCCTCGGCCGGCCCACCCATGTCTGGACATCGCTGGCCGTGACGGCGGCGGCCATGCTCGCCTGGCGGCCGGAGCTCAGCTGGGACGTCGGCTTCCAGCTCAGCTTCGCGGGGACCGCCGCCATCATCCTACTGACCCCCGGCTTCGAGCATCGCCTGGGCCGGCTGCCGGGCTGGTTCCGGGAACCGTTCGCGGTCACCTGCGCCGCCCAGGTGGGCACCCTGCCGATGATGGCAGCCGACTTCCACCTGCTCTCCCCGGTGGGCCCGCTGGCGAACGCGCTGGTGCTGCCGTTGCTGCCCGTGATGGTGGCGGGGGGGCTCCTGGTGGCACCCCTGGCCGCCATCCCGGCCCTGGGCGAGATCGCCGTCCTGCCGCTGGCAGCCCTGCTCGAGTACCTGGAGCAGGTGGCGGGCTGGCTGGCGCGGGTTCCGGCCGCGTCCCTGCCGGTGCCCGCTTTCCCGCCCTGGGCAGGCGCGGCCTACTACCTGGCCCTGGCCGGCTCGATGGGCGCTGCCCGCAGCTCGGGACGGGCGCGCCGGGCTGCGCTGCTGGTGGCGGCACTGGGCCCCCTGCTGATCGGGGGCGCGGAGGTCGTCCTCTGGGCCCGGCCCGTCCCTGAGGCCGCCATCCTGGCGGTCGGCGACGGCCAGGCGGTGCTGCTGCGGGGGCCCGGCGGCTGGGTGCTCATCGACGGCGGCCCCAGTCCAACTCGGCTCGCCGATGGGGTCGGCGCCCGCCTGCCGCCGTGGCAGCGCCGGCTCCAGGGGCTGATTCTGACCGGCCCGGGGGCGGGCCATTCGGGCGGTCTTGACGGGCTGGCGTACCCGGCCACCGAGGTTATCGTGCCGTCCGGAGTGGGGGAGGGTGCGGCCTGGCGGCGGGCCGTCTTCCGGCAGGTGGCGCTCGGCGCCCGGACCCGCGAGGTGGCGGCCGGCGACACCTGGTGGCTGGCGGGACTGCGGTTCGAGGTGCTGGCGCCGGAGCCCCGGGCGCCCGACCCGGGCCAGCTGGCGCTGCGCGTGGCCGGCCCGAGCGGCCGCTCCCTGTGCGACCTGGCGGACCTCGACCCCGAGGCCCAGGTGCAGGCGGCCCGGCGGCTGCGGGGAGGTTGTGACTACCTGCTTCTGCCCGACTCCGGCCGGAGCACCCCGGTGCCGGAACTGCTGGCCGCAGCCCGCCCGGGGCGGCTCCTGGTGTCGGACGGCGGCGGCCGCCTGGCGCGGGGGCTGCCTCTGGCGCTGCTCAGCCGGACCAGCGAGGAGGGGGTGATCGTGCTCCCGCTCTGATTGAGTAGCATCGGCCCGGTGGCCCGCGACGTCGTCCTCTTGCACGGCGAGGAGAGTTTCCTGGTCGCCGACGAGGCCCGCCGGGTGCTGCGCGAGTGGTGTCAGGACCTGGTGTCGGATTTCGGATTCGAGGCCATCGACCCCTCCGGGCTGACGATGGAGCGGCTGCGCGACGCGGTCCTCCAGGGCCCGTTCCTGGATCCCGCCCGGGTGGTGGCGGTGCGCAGCATCCCCGGTCGTCGGGCGGACGGGCTGGCGGCGGCCCTGCTCGAGGTTCCGGACACCACCCGCCTGCTCCTGGCGGTGCAGGGCAGGCTGGGGGCCGCGTCCAAGCTGGTGAAGGCGGTCGCCGCCACTGGTGGCCGGACGCGCGAGTTCCCCCCGCTCAAGGGCCGCGCCCTTCAGGACTGGATCTTCGGCCGCGTCAAAGAGCACGGCCTGCCGGCGGCGGCCGGGGCGGCGCTGGTCCGGCTCTCGCGGCCTGACCTCGGGGTCCTCGACTCCGAGCTGCGCAAGCTGGCTGCCTACCGGGCCGGAGGCAACGAGCTCGACCGGGCCGCCATCAACGAGCTGGTCGTGGCGGGACGCCAGGACGACATCTTCCGGCTCACCGACCAGCTGCTGCCGCGGCCCACCGCGGAGGCGTGGCGGGTCTGCGCTGCCCTGCTCGACCGCGAGAGCCCGACCACCATCGCCTACCGCCTGGCCCGCCACCTCTCGCTGGTGCTCGAGGTCAGGACGCGGCAGGACCGGGGCGAGTCGCTGGCGCAGATGCAGGCGGCGATGCGGGAGCACCCGTTCGTGGTCCAGAAGGCGGCGGAGGCAGCCCGCGCCACCCCGGCCGGCCGCCTAGAGTCCGGCCTGCGCGCCCTCCTCGACTACGAATGGGAGGTCAAGTCGGGCCAGATCGACGCCCAGCTCGGGCTGGAGGCGACGCTGGCCCGGCTCTGAGGCTGCGCCGGCGGCCCCGCCCGCCTACCGCTTGGGCTTCTGGGTCGTTTTGGAGGCCGCCGAGCGGCCAGAGGCAGCGCGCGCCGGCGTCTTCTTGGGGGGCGTGCGCTTGGCGGGCGCGGCCTTGGCGCGGCCCGGGCCGGCCTTCGAGCGGGGAGCGGCGGCCTTGCGGGCCGGCGCTCCCGAGGCGGCTTCGGCGGGGGCCGCCCCGGAGGCGTTCAACTGCCTCATCAGCCGGGCCTTGCGGCGGGCGGCGTTGTTGCCGTGCAGGATGCCCTTGCCGGCGGCGCGGTCGAGCGCCGAGATCGCCGTGGCGGCCAGCTCGGCGGCACCCTCGACGCCCTCCGCGAGGCCGCGGCGGAGCCGGGTGACCTTGGTCTTGACCGCCGACTTCACCGCCCGGTTGGTGAGTGCCCGGGCGGCGCTCCGGCGAGCGTCCTTCTTGGAGCTGGGGATATTAGCCATGGGTCGTCCTCAGGATGGGGATCAGCACGAGGATAGGATTATAGGCGAATGCCCGAGTTCGAACTCGACGGCAGGCGGCCCCGGGTCCATCCCGACGCCTACGTCGCGCCGACCGCCGTCCTGATCGGCGACGTCGAGCTCATGGCGGGCGCCAGCGTCTGGTTCGGAGCCGTGCTGAGAGCGGACGAATCGACGATCAGCATCGGCGCCGGCGCCAACATCCAGGACAACGTGGTCATCCACTGCTCGGAGGGCCTGCCCACCGTGGTCGGCGAAAACAGCACCGTGGGTCACGGCGCCTGCATCGAAGGCTGCGTGGTGGGCGACGGCGCGCTGGTCGGGACCAAGGCGGTGATGCTCCAGCGCAGCCGCCTCGGGGTGGGCGCCATGCTGGCGGCCGGGGCCCTCCTCAAAGAGGACCAGGAGGTGCCCGCGGGGAAGCTGGCGGCCGGGGTGCCGGCCCGGGTCAAGAAGGCGCTGAGCGGGTCGTCGGCCAATTGGGTGACCCGGCCGGCCGCGCACTACCAGGCCAATGCCCGCCGCTTCCGGAAGGGGCTCCGGCCCGCCGGTTGATCCTCGCGCTGCCCGCGCACGCCAAGATCAACCTCAGCCTCAGCGTGCTCGGAGTGCGGCCTGACGGCCACCATGCGGTGGCGACCCTGATCCAGGCCATCAGCCTCCACGACCTTCTGCTGGCGGCCCCGGCCGAGGCCACCTCGCTGGCCGGCGGCTTCGATGACGATCTCGTGCTGCGGGCGGCCTCGAGATTGGAGGTGGCCGCCGGCCGGCCCCTGCCGACCGCCTTCCGCCTCCTCAAGCGGGTGCCGGCGGGTGCCGGTCTGGGCGGCGGCAGCTCGGACGCGGCCACCGCCCTGCGCGCCCTGGCCCGGCTGCACCACGTGGAGGGGGTCGATCTGGCGGCGGTCGCCGCGGGGGTCGGCGCCGACGTCCCCTTCTTCCTGAACGGCGGGGCGGCGCTGGCCACCGGCCGGGGTGAGTCACTCAGGCCGGCCGCTCCGGAGCGGACCTGGTACGCGCTGGCCTGGCCCGGCTTCGAGGTCGACACCGCCGCCGTCTACCGGCGCTGGGACGCCGTCGGCGGGGACGGCGGCAACCACCTGGCGCGGGCGGCGCTGGAGGTCGAGCCTCGCCTCCGCGGCTTCGCGCAGGCGCTGGGGGAGGGCTGGCGGATGACCGGCAGCGGTTCCGCGTTCTTTCGGGCGGCGGCGAGCCGGCCCGAGGCCGAGCGGGCGATCGCCGGCCTCAGGGGATGGACTGCGGTGGCCTCCGGCGTGGCAGCCTGGGGCTGGTGAGAAGAACGGCGGCGGTGCTGGCGGGCAAGGCCACGGGCGCCCTCTCCCGCTGGTCGGGCCGGGGCGGCGGCACCACCCTGCCCGGGGACGTGGCCCGGGCGATCGACCCGGGGGTCCTGAGCCGGCTCAGCGCCGACCTCCGGGGGGGGGCGGTGCTGGTCACCGGCACCAACGGCAAGACCACCACCGCCCGGCTGGTCGCCGCCCTGCTCGAGGGCCTGCCTGCCCGGGTGGTCGCCAACCGGGCGGGGGCCAACCTGATCTACGGGGCCACGGCGGCGGCGGTCGCGGGGGCCGGCTTCGACGGCCGGCTGCGGGCGGACTGGGGCGTCTTCGAGATCGACGAGGCGACGCTTCCCCTGGCGGTGGAGGAGATCCGGCCCCGGGTGGTACTGGTGGGCAACCTCTTCCGAGACCAGCTCGACCGCTACGGCGAGCTGGAGATCCTGGCCAGGACCCTCGGGCAGGCGCTGGAGGGCCTCCCCGAGGGCGGCCGGGCCGTGCTCAACGCGGACGACCCGCGGGTGGGGGAGATCGGCCAGGGGCTGGCCCGGGCCCCGCTCTGGTACGGCCTCGACGACCATCGGGTGTCGGCCGCCGCCCTGCCTCACGCGGCCGACGCCCGCACCTGCCCCCGTTGCGGCTCGCAGTTGCGCTTCAGCGCCGTCTACGTCGGCCACGACGGCGAGTACGAGTGTCCGAACGGCGACTTCCGGCGCCCGGACGTTGCGATCCGGGCCACCGACATCAGGCTCGAGGGCATGGACCGGATCCGCCTCGACGCGGCCGGGACGCCGCTGGAGATTGGCCTGGGCGGCCTCTACAACGCCTACAACCTGCTCGCGGCCTTCGCGGTCGGGAGCGCGCTCGGCCTGAAGCCCGGCTACATGGCGGGGCGGATGCGCTCGGTGGCCGCGGCCTTCGGCCGCCAGGAGCGGTTCGAGCACGCCGGCCGCCGCTTCACCCTGATGCTGGCCAAGAACCCGACCGGCTTCAACGAGATCCTGCGCGAGTCGAGCCGGCTGGCCGGCGGCCGCCACTACCTGGTCGGCCTCAACGACCGGCTGGCCGACGGCCAGGACGTCTCCTGGATCTGGGACGTCGACTTCGAACTGCTGGTCGGGGCCCAGGTCGTGATCCCGAGCGGGGAGCGGGCCCCCGACCTCGCCGTCCGGCTCAAGTACGCCGGGGTGGGCGGGGCGCGGCCGGCGCGGACCGACCCTGGCGCGGCGCTGGACGACCTGGCGGCGGCGATGCCGGAGGGCGCCGAGGGCTTCCTGCTCTGCACCTACACCGCGATGCTGGACCTGCGGGCGCAGCTGGTCCGGCGGGGCTGGCTGCGGCCATACTGGGCCACGTGACGGGGCGCCTCACGATCGGCTGGCTGTACCCGGACCTGATGAACATCTACGGCGACCGGGGCAACATCCTGACGCTGGAGAACCGGGCTCGCCGGCGCGGCCTCGAGGTGACGGTCCTGAGGCTCGACAAGGGAGCCACCGCCGGCATGGAGGAGGCCCAACTCTTCTTCTTCGGGGGCGGTCAGGACAAGGAGCAGGCGCTGGTCTACGACGACCTGGTCGGGGGCAAGGCCGAGCACCTGGCGCGGGCCGCCGCCCGGGGCGCGGTGATCCTGGCCGTCTGCGGCGGCTATCAGCTCCTGGGCCACTACTACCAGACCGCCGGCGGTGAGCGCCTCCCCGGCATCGGGATGATCGACGCCCATACCGTCGCCGGCGCCCGCCGCTGCATCGGCAACGTGGTCATCGACGCGGTCCCCGATCTCGGCCTGGGCGCTACCACCGTGGTCGGGTTCGAGAACCACAGCGGGCGCACGTTCCTGGGGGCGGGGGTCAGCCCGCTGGGCCGGGTTCGGGTCGGCCACGGCAACAACGGTGACGACGGCACCGAGGGGACGGTCAGCGGCAACCTCTTCGGAACCTACCTGCACGGCAGCCTGCTGCCCAAGAACCCCCAGATGGCCGATCTCCTGCTGGAGCGCGCGCTGCACCGACCGCTGGAAGCACTCGATGACAGCCTGGAGATGGCCGCCCACCGCCAGGTCGTCGACCGCGAGCTCGCCCGCCGCCCTGCTAGACGCTGAGCGCTCGAGCCCCAGGGCGTGGCCTTCAGGCGGCCGCCTCGGCCAGGGCGGGCAGGGCGGCCCGCAGGACCTCGTCGATCGAGTCCACCAGGATGATCTCCATCTCCGCCCGCAGGTCGGCCGGGATGTCGTCGAGGTCATGCTCGTTGCGGCGCGGCGCCAGCACCCGGCGGAGGCCGGCCCGGTGGGCGGCCAGCACCTTCTCCTTGAGGCCGCCGATCGGCAGCACCCGGCCGCGGAGCGTGATCTCACCGGTCATGGCGAGGTCGTCGCGCACCGTCATGCCGGTGAGCACCGAGGCCATGGCGGTGAGCACGGTGACACCGGCCGAGGGGCCCTCCTTGGGCTGGGCGCCGGCCGGCACGTGGATGTGGAGGTCGTTCCGTTCGAACACCGCCGGCTCGATGTGCAGCTCCGCAGCCCGGGTCTTGAGGTAGGCCAGCGCCGCGCTGGCCGACTCCTTCATCACCTCGCCCAGCTGACCCGTCAGCCGCAGCTCGCCCTTGCCGGGGACCAGGGCCGCCTCCACGAAGATGATCTCGCCGCCCGACGGCGTCCAGGTCAGGCCGGTCGCCACGCCCGGGCGATCGATCCGCTCGGCCGACTCGTCGAAAAAGCGGCGCTTGCCCAGCGCGTCCCGGAGCCCGTCTCCGTCCACCTCCACCGGGCCCGGGGCGGCCTCGCCGGCCACGATCAGGGCGGCGGCCCGGCGGAGCACGCCCGCCAGTTCGCGCTCCAGGCTCCGCACCCCGGCCTCCCGCGTGTATTCGCGGATGATCGTGTGGACGGCGGGGTCGCCGATGACCACCTCGCCTGGGCGCAGGCCGTGCGCCTCCAGCTGCTTGGGCACCAGGAAGCGGCGCGCGATCTCGACCTTCTCGGTCTCGGTGTAGCCGGCGAGCTGGAGCACCTCCATGCGGTCATTTAGGGCGGCCGGAATCGAGTCCAGCGTGTTGGCGGTGGTGATGAACATCACGCGCGAGAGGTCGAAGGGGACGTCCAGGTAGTTGTCCCGGAACTCCCGGTTCTGCTCCGGGTCCAGCACCTCGAGCAGAGCCGAGGAGGGGTCGCCGCGCCAGTCCGAGCCGAGCTTGTCGACCTCGTCGAGCATGAACACCGGGTCGTTGGACTCCGCCCGCCGCATCGCCTGCAGGATCCGCCCCGGCATGGCGCCGATGTAGGTGCGGCGGTGGCCGCGGATCTCGCCCTCGTCGTGGACGCCGCCCAGTGAGGCGCGGGCGAACCGCCGTCCCATGGCCCGGGCGATCGACTGGCCGAGCGAGGTCTTGCCCACGCCGGGCGGACCCACGAAGCAGAGGATGGGTTCCCGGCCCGCGCCGCCGGTCCCGCGCTCCCGCTTCAGGTGGCGCACGGCCAGGTGCTCGACGATCCGGGTCTTGACCTTGTCCAGGTCGTAATGGTCGCCGTCCAGCACCTCGCGAGCCCTGACCAGGTCGATCTCGCCCTCGGTCGAACGCTGCCAGGGCAGGGAGACCATGACGTCCAGGTAGGAGCGGATTATCGAGTGCTCGGGCGAGGCGGTGGGGATCCGGGCCAGCCGGCCCAGCTCGCGGTCGGCCTCCCGCCGGGCCTCGCTGGGCAGGCCGGCCGATTCCACCCGCTCGCGCAGCTCGGCCAGGTCGGAGGCGTCCTGGTCGAGCTCGCCCAGCTCCAGCTGGATCGCCTTCAGCTGCTCGCGCAGGAAGTACTCGCGCTGGGAGCGGCCGATCGACTCCTCGGCCGTCGACTGGATCTTGCGGCCCATCTCGAGCACGTCCAGCTCGCGGGCCATGTGGGTGATCAGCCGCTCCAGCTTGACGTCGGCGCTGGGCAGTTCCAGGATCGCCTGCCGCTGCTCGACGTCGATCTGGACGTGGTTGGCGATGAAGTAGGCCAGCTGGAGCGGGCCGGACATGTTTAGCGCGGCTCCCGAGAGCTCGCCCGGCAGATAGGGGGCCACTGCCACCAGCCGTTGGAAGGAGTCCATGGCCGCCTGGTTGATGGCGGCCCGGCCGACGTCGTGGATGTCGCCCTCGTCGGACTGCTCGGGGTCGTCCTCGATCTCTGCCCGGAGGTAGGGGTCGCTGCCCGCGGAGGCCATCAGGCGGACCCGGCTCAGGCCCTGGACGGCCAGCTGGACCGCTCCGTCGGGCAGCTTCAGCAGGTGTTCGACGCGGACCCGCACCCCCACGTGGTGGACCTCGTCCCAGCCCGCGTCCTCCACCTCGGCGTCGAATTGGGCCGCCACCACCAGCACCCGGTCGCCCGCCGGCAGGTCGGCGAGCAGCTGCAGCGAGCGGGGCCGGCCGACTCCCAGCGGCACCAGCACGTGGGGGAAGACGACCGTGTTCTTGAGCGGGAGCAGCGGCAGGGTGGAGGTGGTCACGGCACGATCACGCTAGCAAGGAGCGTCTTGAAGAGTGCGGTGTCCGGTTGGGGCCGGGCGCCCTGCCGGTAGTCGAACAGGTAGGCGGCGTGCTCGAACTTGGCCTTGACCACGAACTCGAATCCGGCGCCGGGGAGCATATAGATGGTGAGGTAGGTGGTCTTGCCGTAGACCAGGATCGGCGACTCCTGGCGCAGCTCGCGGCCGCCGGCGGTGACGGGTGTGGCAGCCAGCTTGTCGAGTGAGTCGGCGCTCTGGACCAGGAGCGTCGCCGGGTCGGCGTCGCCGGTCGGGGACTCCATCGTGGCCGGGTTGCCCGAGTGCAGGGTCCACTCCGCTGGAAAGAGGTTGGAGTAGCCGGACGACGACTCCACGTGCTGGGCCATCTCGCGGTGGATCACCAATTCCTGGTCGTCCAGCACCCAGCCGTCGAGGGCGCCGGTCCGGCTGCGAACGTGCAGCCAGGGCCGGCCGTCCGCCTGCGTCGTCCCCAGCACGTCGAGGCGGGAGCCCTGGCTGAGGCCGCCCACCCGTTCGGCCGCCGCGCCCGGCCCGGCCCGGACGTTGAGGCCCACCGGGCTGAGCACGTAGACCACGCCCCCGGGGCCGGCGGGGGCCGGCGTCGCCAGCTGGGTGACCGCCACCCGCGGCGCCGAGGCGGTGTGCCCCGTCTCGGGGTTGACGAGGCAGCCCGCCAGGGGTCCGGCGAGGAGGGCGGCGGCGGCCGACCCTATAATTCGCCTAACCCTGCGGGACCAACTCTTTGAGTGACAGACCACTCTCGGCCGTCATCCTAGCGGCCGGCTTCGGCACGCGCATGCGTTCCCGCACGCCCAAGGTCCTCCACCCCGTCGCCGGTCGAGCCATGATCGACCACGTGGTGGCGGCCTGCCGGGAGGCCGGTGTGGACGCGCTCTCGGTGGTGATCTCGCCTGCGCAGCGGGCGGTGGCCGAGCACCTGGCCGGGCGCTGCGAGCTGGTCTATCAGCCCGAGCCGGACGGGACCGGCGGCGCGCTCCGCCAGGTCCCGGCGGCCGCCCTCGGCAGCGGCGACGTGCTGGTCCTGAGCGGCGATGCCCCGCTGGTCCGGGCCGCGACCGTGCGCCGCCTGCTGGCCGAGCACCGGGAGGCCGGCGCCGCGGCCACGCTGGCCGTGGTTCAGGACCCGGGCCGCGATGACGGTCGCGTGATCCGGGCCGCCGACGGCAGCCTGGACCGGATCGTGGAGGCTCGGGACGCGACGCCGGCGGAGCGCCAGGTCACCGAGTTCAACGTCGGCCTCTATTGCTTCGACGCCCCCCAGTTGGCGGAGGCGCTGAAGCGGCTCACCACCGACAATGAGGCCCGCGAGCAGTACCTGACCCAGGTCTTCGACTTCCTCCGCCCGGCCCGGCTGGTGACCCTGAACGACCCGGCCGAGGCGGCCGGGGTCAACGACCGGGTCCAGCTGGCCGCGGCCGAGAGCCACCTCCGGGGCCGGCTGCTGCGAGCGCTGATGCTGGGCGGGGTGACGGTGACCGACCCCGCCACCACATTCGTTGACGCGGGCGTGGAGGTCGGCCAGGACACGGTCCTGGAGCCGTTCACGGTGCTCAGGGGCGCAACTGTGGTCGGCGCCGGCTGCCGGATCGGGCCCCACACCGAGATCCGCGATTCCCGGGTCGGAGACGGCGCCCGCATCGAGCACTCCTGGCTCCACGGCGTCGAGTTCGGGGCGGGGTCGGACTGCGGTCCCTACTCCAAGCTCCGCCCCGGCACCCGGATCGCGGCCGGCGTCCACATCGGCAGCTTCGCCGAGCTGACCCGGACCACGGTCGGCAGCGGCAGCAGGGTGCCCCACATGTCCTACCTCGGCGACACCACCGTCGGCGAGGGGGTCAACATCGGGGCGGGCAGCATCACCGCCAACTACGATGGGCGCCACAAACACCCGACCGTGATCGAGGACGGCGCCTTCGTCGGCGTCAGTTCGATGCTGGTCGGTCCGGTCCGCCTGGGCCGGGGCAGCCGGACCGGCGCCGGTTCGGTGGTGACCAGGGACGTGCCGGACGGGGCCACCGTGGTCGGGGTGCCGGCCCGGGTCATCCGGCGCCAGCCAGAGGGGGAACTCCAGGGACCATGATCGGCAGGTTGCAGACGGCGGTCGAATTCTCCAGCGAGGACGTCTCGCCCTGGGGCGAGCTGAAGCTGATTGGCGGCACCGCCAACCCGGACCTGGCCCGGGTGATCTCGGAAGTGGTCGGGGTGCCGCTGACCGACCCCCGCGTCCAGCGCTTCTCGGACGGCGAGATCGACGTCAAGATTCAGGACTCGATGCGCGGCCACGACTGCTTTGTGATCCAGCCCACGTGTCACCCGGTCAACGAGAACCTGATGGAACTGTTCATCCTCCTCGACGCGCTCCGCCGGGCCTCGGCCGGACGGGTCACCGCGGTCGTGCCCTACTTCGGGTATGCCCGCAAGGAGCGCAAGTCGCAGCCCCGCGAGCCGATCAGCGCCAAGCTGATGGCCAACTTCATCACGCTCGCGGGCGCCGACCGGCTGCTGCTCCTGGACCTCCACGCCGAGGCGATCGAGGGCTTCTTCGACGTCCCCACCGACCACCTCACCGCCCACAAGATCCTGGCCACCCACATCAAGGGCCGGGGGCTCTCCAACCTGGCCGTCGTCGCCCCCGACGCGGGCGGTGCCAAGCGGGCGGAGTCGATGGCCAAGCTGCTCGGGGCCCCCATCGTCTTCGTCTACAAGCGGCGGCCGCGGGACGAGGTGTCGGAGATCCTGGAGATGGCCGGCGAGGTCGAGGGTCGGGACTGCGTGGTGGTCGAGGACATCATCTCCACCGGGGGCACGGTCGTCGAGGTCGCGCGCGCGCTGCGCAGCCACGGTGCCCGCCAGGTCATCATCGCCTGCACCCACCCGGTGCTGACCCCCGGCGCCGTGGATCGGCTGCGGGCGGCGCCCGTCGACGAGGTGATCGTCACCGACTCGATCCCGGTCCGGCCGGAGCACAACGTGGCCCCCCTGACCGTGCTCAGCGTCGGCCCGCTGCTGGCCGAGGCGATCATGCGCGTCCACGAGAACCGCAGCGTGAGCGAGCTGTTCCGGTAGTACCTGGATGACCGGGCTGGTCTGGGGTGAGGTGATCCTGCTCGCCGTCTGCGTGGTGATCTCGGGCCTGGCCTCCGCCACCGAGACCGCGCTCACCTCGATTGGGCGCCTGCGGGTCCGGCACCTGGCCGAGGAGGGGAGCCGGGGCGCGGCGGTGCTGCAGCAGCTGCAGCAGGATCCCAACCGCTTCCTCTCCACGGTGCTGATCGTCAACACCCTGGCGCTGATCCTGGCCTCGTTCTCGACCACGCTGCTCAGCGTCCAGTTCGTCCCCGCCCGGTTCGGTTTCGGCGGCGACCTGGTGGTCTCGCTGCTGCTCTCGGTCCTCCTGCTGGTGTTCGCCGAGGTCACACCCAAGAGCCTGGCCATCCGCAACGCGGAGAAGGTCGCGCTCGCGGCCGCCGGGCCGGTGCTCCGGCTGTCCGACGTCCTGCGCCCGGTGATCTGGTTCATCGGTGCCTTCGCCCGCGGCATCACCGGCGGGCGCGCGGCCCGGGCCCCCTACCTCACCGAGCAGGAGCTGATGACGCTCCTCCACGTGTCGGAGGAGCAGGGCGTGATCGAGGAGGAGGAGCGGGACATGATCAACGGGATCATCGAGATCGGCGACAAGTCGGTGCGCGAGGTGATGGTGCCGCGCACCGACATCACGGCCATCGACCGGGGCACGTCGATCAAGGACATCATGGCCGTGTTCCGCCAGCACCGGCACACCCGGCTGCCGGTGTTCGACGGCGACCTCGACCACATGGTGGGCCTGATCCATGTCAAGGACCTGCTCCTGTTCTTCGCCCGTGGGATGGCGAGCTTCGAGATCGGCAAGATCCTGCGCCCGATGATGTACACGCCCGAGTCGAAGAAGGTGGACGAGCTCCTCCACCAGATGCAGACCGAGAAGGTCCACATGATGACCGTGGTCGACGAGTACGGCGGCACCGCCGGCCTGGTCACCCTGGAGGACCTCCTGGAGGAGATCGTCGGCGAGATCCGGGACGAGTACGACCTCGGCGAGGAGGAGCCGCTCACGGTGGTCGGCGACCGCGAAGCGCTGGTGGATGCGCGCTTCTCGATGCAGGAGCTGAACGAGCGTCTCCAGCTGGGGGTGGAAGAGAGCGACGACTACGATTCGGTCGGCGGCTACGTCTACGCGACCCTGGGTGAGGTGCCGGCGGCGGGCGCCGAGTTCGACGCCGGCCGCGTGCACTGGACGGTGGTGGCGGTGGACGGCAACCGGATCGTCCAGGTCCGGCTCGTCGCCCAGGATCCCTGGCCGGATGACGCCCTGGTGGACGCCGGCCTGGCGCCCCCGTCGCGCGACCGGCCCCTCGGCGAGCAGGCCGCCCATTAGCTCCTACCGCGACCGCGCCGTGGTCCTGCGCAAGCTCGACTACGGCGAGAGCGATCGCATCTTCACCCTCCTCACCCGCGAGCACGGCAAGGTCGGGGCCATCGCGAGGGGGGTCCGGCGCACGACCAGCAAGCTGGCCTCGGCGCTGCAGCTGTTCGCGGTGATCGATGTCCAGCTGGCCCACGGCCGCAGCCTGGACATCGTGACCCAGGCGATCAGGCTCCCCCAGGCCCGGATCGAGGCCGAGGTCGAGCGCACCGCTCACGCCGGCCTGATCGCTGAGCTGGCCGACCGGGTCACCGAGGACCGCCATCCGGTCGAGGGGATCTACGAGCTGACGGTGCTGGCGCTGGCCGAGCTTGGACGTGAGAAGCAGCCGCGGCGGGCCTCCGCCTACTTCATGACCGCGGCCCTGGAGTTCTTGGGCTACGGTCCCAGCCTGGGCGACTGCGCCTCGTGCGAGCGCCCGCTGCCCGAGGCGGCCGCCGCCTTCTCGGCCGCCGCCGGGGGCTTCCTCTGCGCGGACTGCGCGCAGCCGGGCATGCACGTGACCCCCATCCAGGCCCTGAAGGTGCTGCGGGTGATGGCCGCCGGCGACATCTCGCTCTACCGACGTCTCAAACTTGACGGCGAGCTGATGGCCGAGGTGGAGGCGGTCCTCGAGGGCCAGATCGAGCACCACCTCGACCGCCGGCTCAAGTCCCTCAGCTTCCTACGCCAGATGAGAGCCCACGCATGACTGTCGACCGTGAACAGCTGATGGAGAAGGTGGTGGCGCTGTGCAAGCGGCGCGGCTTCGTCTTCCAGTCCAGCGAGATCTACGGCGGCATCAACGGCCTGTACGACTACGGGCCCTACGGTATCGCCCTCAAGCGCAACCTGCGCAACCTGTGGTGGCGGAACACTGTGGAGCTGCGCGATGACGTGGTGGGACTGGAGTCGACGATCATCATGCACCCCGAGGTCTGGGTCGCCTCCGGCCACGCCACCGGCTTCAACGACCCCCTGGTGGACTGCCTGGGCGAGTGCCGGCAGCGCTGGCGCGCCGACCACCTCACCTCCGATCGCTGCCCCCGGTGTGGCGGACCCCTGTCCGAGCCCCGCCAGTTCAACCTCATGTTCAGGACCTCGATCGGGCCGGTCGAGGACTCCGCCGCCCGCGCCTACCTGCGCCCGGAAACGGCCCAGGGCATGTTCGTGGACTTCAAGAACATCCTCAACTCGATGCGGGTGCGGGTGCCGTTCGGCGTCGCCCAGAACGGCCGCTCCTTCCGCAACGAGATCACGACCGGCAACTTCGTGTTCCGGGTCCGCGAGTTCGAACAGTGCGAGCTGGAGTTCTTCGTGCGGCCGGGTGAGGACGACCGCTGGTTCGAGTTCTGGCAGCGGGAGCGCCTGAGCTGGTACGTGGACGTGCTCGGGGTGAGCCCGGAGCGGCTGCGCCTGCGCCCCCACGGCATCGACGAGAAGGCCCACTACGCCAAGGCCTCGGTCGACATCGAGTACCAGTTCCCGTTCGGCTGGGCCGAGCTGGAGGGCATCGCCAACCGCACCGACTATGACCTCCGGGCCCACCAGGAGCACTCGGGCCAGGACCTCACCTACTTGGACCCCGAGACCGGCGAGCGCTACCTGCCCTTCGTGATCGAGCCCGCGGTCGGCGTGGACCGCATCTTCGTGACCTGTCTGCTCGACGCCTACGACGAGCAGGAGGTGAAGGGCGAGACGCGGGTCGTGCTCCACCTCCACCCGGCCGTGGCTCCGGTCCAGGTGGCGGTGATGCCGCTCTCCAAGAAGGAGGAGCTGATCGGGCCGGCGCGCGAGGTCCAGGCGCTGCTCCGGCGCCACTTCCGGGTCGAGTACGACCAGACCGGCGGCAACATCGGCAAGCGCTACCGCCGCCAGGACGAGATCGGCACCCCCCTCTGCGTCACGATCGACTTCGAGACCGCCTCGGACCGGGCGGTCACGATCCGGGAGCGGGACTCGATGGCCCAGGAGCGGATCCCGATCGCGAACCTGATCGGGCGCCTGGCCGAGCGGCTGCCCGCCCCTTAGCCGCCTGAGCCCGTCCGGCCCGGCTCCGGCGCGGCGGCGGGGTCGGCCGGGCGCTCGAACACCAGTTCTAGGCCGTCCTCATCGTCCCACTGCTCGCCGACCTGGAGGAAGCCCAGCCCGCGCACGATGGCCAGCGAGAACCGGTTGTCCGGAGCCACCGAGGCCCGGAACCGGACCACCCCTCGGGCCCCGCCCCAGGCCATCAGGCCGGCGGCCGCCTCGCGGCCGTAGCCGTGGCCCCGGTGGGGGGCGAACACCCGGTAGCCCAGTTCGGCCATCCCGGCCTCCGGCGCTCCGTGGAAACCGCACAGGCCGATCCCCTCGCCGCTGTCGCGCCGGACCATCAGCCGGACCAGCCATGCGGCGACGGCGGTGTCGTCGCGCATCTGGGCCAGGCGCCGGCTGAGGTGGCGCTGCTCGGCGGCGGCCGCCAGGTGTCCGGCCGGGAGGCTGACTCCGCCCAGCAACCGGGAGGCCGCGGCCGCCTCACCGGCGAGCACCAGTTCGACGACCTCCGGACCCAGGAGGACCAGGTCCAGGCGCGGACACGCGATCGGCGGCTGGGTGCTCTCCATGGGCAGGGTGCGAGTCAAAAAAGTGACCCCGACGAACCGCCTCTACGGCATCAGGTCCAGCCTTGCGGCCAGTCCCGACACTTTCGAACGTGTCCCTCGGGGCCATCATCCAACATAGCCGCCCGGCCGCCGCCTGGCAAGCCCTATCTGCGCGCCGTGGCCTGGCAACCATGGGTCGCCGGGCGGCCGGCGAGGGCGGATACTGCTCAATCAGATGAGCCTCTCCACGCGCGGCGTGGCCGCAGCGGTCCGGGCCCGGGCGGCGACCAACCGAGCCGTCCACGCCGAGCGGGGCGTGCGGCTGCCGGCCCCGGACGGCGCCCTGCTGCTGACCGACCTCTACCTGGCCGAGCCCGTCCGCCCCCGGCCGGTGATTCTGGTCCGGACCCCGTACGGGCGGGAAGGGGTGACCGGGATCTTCGTCCATCTGGCCCGGCTGTTTGCGGAGCGCGGCTACCACGCGGTGGTCCAGAGCACGCGGGGGACGTTCGGCTCCGGCGGGGTGTTGGGCCTCCACCAGGAGCCTGGGGACGGGCGGGCCACGGCCGACTGGATCATCCGCCAGCCCTGGTCGAACGGCGAGATCGGGACGTACGGTCCCAGCTACCTGAGCTTCACCCAGTGGGCTCTGGCCTCCACCCGGCCGCCCCAGCTGAAGGCGATGGCGATCCAGATCATGGCTGCCGACCGCCACCGCGTCCACTACCCGGGGGGCGCCTTTGCTCTCGACACCGCGCTCACCTGGTCCTACTCGATGGCCCACCAGGAGCTGGGCGGGACGGCCGGACTGCGCGCCGCGCTAGGCCGCCGGCTCGCGCTGGATCGCGCCTCCGGGCACCTGCCCCTGATCGCCGCCGACCTGGTCGCAACCGGCCGGGAGGTGCCCTTCTACCGGGAGTGGCTCCGCCACGAGCAGGGCAGCGACCCCTACTGGGAGCAGCTCGAGCTGAGCCGGACCATCCCCGGCCTGGGTGTCCCGGTGAGCATGGTGGCCGGTTGGTACGACTACTACCTGCCCTCGCAGCTGAGCGACTACGCGGCCCTGCGCCGGGCGGGAGCCGAGGTCCGCCTCCGGGTCGGCGGCTGGCGCCACGGCAGCGTGGACGGCCTGGCGCACGGCTTCCGGGAGGCGCTGGCCTGGTTCGACCGCCACCTGCTCCACATCGATACCGGCCCGACCCCGCGCGTCAGCGTCGAGGTGATGGGGGGCGGGGGCTGGCAGGACCTAGAGGAGTGGCCGCCCCCGGCCGCCGAGCAGCGCTGGCTCCTGCAGCCGGGAGGCGTCCTGGCCAGGCGCCCGGCCCCCGACAGCGAGCCCGATCGCTACCGCTACGATCCCGCCGACCCCACGCCCCAGGTCGGCGGCTCCTCTCTGAGCCGCAACTCGGGCCGCCGCGACAACTCGCGCCTGGAGTCGCGAGCCGATGTGCTCACGTACACCAGCCCGCCGCTGACCGAGGACCTGGAGGTGATCGGGCAGGTGGTGGCCGACCTCCACGTGGAGTCGAGCCGGGAGCACACCGACTTCTTCGCCCGGCTCTGCGACGTGGATCCACGCGGCCGCTCCTGGAACGTCAGCGACGGCCTGCTCCGGCTGGGTCCTGGCGACGACCGCCACATCCGGATCGAGCTCTGGCCGACGGCGCACTGCTTCCGGCCCGGACACCGGGTCCGGCTCCAGGTCTCCAGCGGCGCCCACCCCCGCTACGCGCGCAACCTGGGCGGTGGCGAGCCGCAGGCCACGGGCACGGCGATGCGGCGGTCAGAGCAGGCCGTCCACCACGATCCTCGCCGGCCGTCGGCGCTGGTCCTCCCGGTGCCCGGCTAGCCTGCCAGTCTCGGAGCCCGATCAGGTGGGCCCTGCCCACTGCGAGGGCGCCCGTCCGGCTGCCAGACTATCTGCCATGGCCGCCACCGCAACCGCGAGCAAGTGGGTCTACCTCTTCTCCGAAGGTGGCCGCGACATGCGTGACCTGCTCGGCGGCAAGGGCGCCGGGGTCGCCGAGATGACGCGGGCGGGAATGCCCGTGCCGCCCGGCTTCACCATCACCACCGAGACCTGTCGCGCCTACTACGGCGCCGGCGCCAAGTTCCCGGCCGGGCTCTGGGAGCAGGTCCAGCAGGCGCTGGGCGAGATCGAGAAGGCGACCGGCAAGCAGTTCGGGGCGGCGGCCAACCCGCTCCTCGTGAGCGTCCGCTCCGGTGCCAAGTTCTCGATGCCGGGGATGATGGACACCGTCCTCAACCTGGGCCTCAACCCGCGCACGCTGGAGGGCCTCCGGCAGCTGACCGGGGACGAGCGCTTCGCCCTCGACGCCTACCGTCGCTTCCTCCAGATGTTCGGCAAGACCGTCAAGGGCATCGAGGGCGACCTCTACGAGGGGGTGCTGCAGGCGGCCAAGCGGCGGGCGCGTGTCAGGACCGATCCCGAGCTGAGCCCGGAGGCGCTGCGGCGGCTGGTCGACGCGTTCAGGGCGATCTACCGCAAATCCACCCGCGAGGTCTTTCCCGACGACCCGATGGACCAGTTGCGGGCCGCGATCGAGGCCGTCTTCGCATCCTGGAACACCGACCGGGCGATCGCCTACCGCCGGCTGGAGAGGATTCCCGATGACCTCGGCACCGCGGTCAACGTGCAGATGATGGCGTTCGGCAACATGGGCGACGCGGATTCGGGTACTGGGGTCGCGTTCACCCGCAACCCGATCACCGGCAAGCGCGAACTCTACGGCGACTACCTGGTCAACGCCCAGGGCGAGGACGTGGTCGCCGGCGTCCGCGACACTGAGCCGATCGCGGCCCTTAAGAAACGGCTGCCCGCGGTCTACCGGCAGTTCGTCGAATACGCGGGCAAGCTGGAGGCGCACTACCGCGACGTCCAGGACCTGGAGTTCACCATCGAGCGGGGCCGCCTGTACATGCTGCAGACGCGGAGCGCCAAGCGCACCGGAGAGGCGGCCGTCAACATCGCGGTCGATATGGTCGGGGAGAAGCTGATCTCCAAGGCGGAGGCGATCGCCCGGGTGGAGCCCCGCCAGCTGGAGCAGCTGATCCACCCGCGGGTCGACCCGGCCGCCAAGGCGGCGCCGATCGGGAGGGGCGTCCCCGCCTCACCGGGTGCCGCCACCGGCCAGGCCGTGTTCGACGCCGACACCGCCGAGGACTGGGGCAAGGCGGGGCGGGCCGTGATCCTGGTGCGCGTCGACACCAACCCCAACGACGTGCACGGGATGATCGCGGCCCGGGGCATCCTGACCTCCACCGGGGGCACCGCCAGCCACGCGGCGCTGGTGGCCAGGGGGATGGGCCGGCCGTGCATCGTCGGCGCCGCCGAGATCCACGTCGACCTCAAGAAGCGGACGTTCACCGCCGGCGGGCTGACCATCAAACAGGGCGAGGAGTTCACCATCGACGGCACGACTGGCTCGGTCTACCCGGGCAAGGTGGCCACCATCGAGCCCCGGCCGTCGGCCAACTTCCGCACCCTCCTGGGCTGGGCGGACGAGGTCCGCCGGCTCGAGGTGTGGGCCAACGGCGATTATCCTCGCGACGCCGAGAAGGCGCGCGCGAACGGCGCCCAGGGCATCGGCCTCTGCCGGACCGAGCACATGTTCATGGAGGAGGAGCGGCTGCCGATCGTACGGGCCATGATCATGGCCACCACCACCCGGGAGCGGGAGCGGCACCTGGCCAAGCTGCTGCCCATTCAGCGCCAGGACTTCAACGGGATCCTGAAGGCGATGCAGGGCCTGCCGGTGGTGATCCGGCTGATCGACCCCCCGCTCCACGAGTTCCTGCCCAACTACGAGGACCTGGTCGCGCAGACCACGGAGCTCCGGATCACCCGCCGCCGGCCCCGCAAGCTGGCCGGGCTGATGAGGGTCCGGGAGCGCGTCGAGCAGCTGCGCGAGGCCAACCCGATGCTCGGCCTGCGCGGGGTGCGGCTCTCGATCCTCTTCCCCGAGATCACCCGGATGCAGGTGCGGGCGATCATGGAGGCGGCCCGCGATCTCAAGAAGCAGGGCATCGACGCCCGGCCCGAGATCATGATCCCGCTCGTCGGCAACCTCGCCGAGCTGCGCTCCGTGAAGGGGGAGCTGGAGCCGGTTGCCCGGGCCGTGCAGGCCGAGAAGGCGGTCAGGGTCAACTACAAGTTCGGGACCATGATCGAGGTGCCGCGGGCCGCCCTGACGGCCGGCGAGATCGCCCAGGAGGCCGAGTTCTTCTCGTTCGGCACCAACGATCTCACGCAGACCACGTTCGGGTACTCGCGCGATGACGCCGAGGGCAAGTTCATCGTCCGCTACCTGGAGCAGAAGATCCTGCCCGCCAACCCGTTCGAGACCATCGACCTGGGCGGCGTCGGCCGCCTGATGGCGATGGCGGTCAAGGAGGGCCGGGCCGCCCGCCCTGACCTCGAGGTCGGCATCTGCGGCGAGCACGGTGGCGACCCGGAGTCGATCCGGCTCTGCCACGAATTGGGCCTGGACTACGTCTCCTGCAGCCCCTACCGGGTGCCGGTGGCCAGGCTGGCGGCGGCCCAGGCGGCGGTCGCCGAGGGGTCCGGCACCAAGTAGTACAGTCGGGCGCGCACGTGGCCCAGTCCGACGACGCCGTCGAGCAGATCAAGAGCCGGCTCAGCCTGGTCGAGGTCGTCCAGCAGCGGGTCCGGCTGCGCAAGCAGGGCCGGGAGTGGGTCGGCCTCTGCCCGTTCCACACCGAGAAGTCGCCCAGCTTCGCCGTCAACGAGCAGAAGCAGTCCTACTACTGCCACGGCTGCCAGCGCGGCGGCGACCTGATCCGCTTCGTCGAGGAGACCGAGAAGGTGGACTTTCGGGGAGCGCTGGAGATGCTGGCCGACCTGGCGGGAGTCGAGTTGAGCGACCGGACCGGACCGGCTCGCGAGCGCGCCCAGCTGAAGCGGCGGGTGATCGAGATGAACCGGCTGGCCGGGCACTACTACGAGTACGTCCTCCACTCGACCCCAAGTGGCGAGTCGGGCCGCGCCCTCCTGGCCGAGCGCCAGGTCAGCGAGGAGGTCGCGCGCCGGTTCGGGCTGGGATTCGCGCCCGGGGGGTCCGGGTTTGGGGCCTTCCTGCGCAAGCGCGGGCACGCCGCCCGCGACGCGGAGGCGGCCGGCCTGGTCCGGCGCGATGGCACCGATTTCTTTCAGCAGCGCCTGCTGGTGCCGATCCGGGACGAGCGCGGCAACCCGCTGGCATTCACCGGTCGCACCGTCGTCAGCGGCGAGTTGCGCAAGTACATCAACTCGCCGGAGTCAGCCGCTTATGTGAAAGGGCGAGTCCTGTTCGCCCTCGACCTGGCCAAGCCGGTGATCGAGGAGCGCGGCCATGCGGTGCTGATGGAAGGCCAGTTCGACGTCATCGTCGGCCACCAGTTCGGGGTCGGCAATGCCGTCGCCAGCTCGGGTACCGCCCTCACCGGCGAGCAGGTGACGCTGCTCAAGCGCTTCACCGACGACCTGGTGCTGATGTTCGACAACGACGGGGCCGGGCGGTCGGCGGCGTTCAAGGCGATCGAGGTCACCGCCAGCCTGGGGGTCCGGACCCGGGTCGCCACCATCGCCGGCCAGGCCAAGGACCCGGATGAGTACTTCCGCGGCGGGGGGGCATGGGACGACGTTCTGAAGGCCGCCCGGCCGGGTTGGGAATACTGGATCCGTGATTCCATCGCGGGCCTCAAGGCGGGCCGCCCGGACGACTTCGAGCTGGCGCTGACCAGGGTCAACGAGGTGCTGGCCCGGATCGCCGACCCGGCGGTCCGCGAGAGCTACCGGCAGGACGCGGCGGTGTGGCTGGGGATCGACCAGCACCTGCTCGTCCTGAGGTCCGCGGCGGGGCGGGCGGCGGCCGGACCCCCGCGAGCGGTGGGGGCCCGCGCCGAGGGCGACGGTTTGGTCCCCCGTCCGGCCGGGAAGAAACTCTCGAAGAGCGTCAGCTACCTCCTCCAGGTGCTGGCCGTGCGTCCCGACGCGCTGGACCTGGTCAGGACCACGCTCCTGGCGGACGACCTGGACGAGGATGACCGCCTGGCGTACCTGCGTATGGTTGAGGCACTTGATCGGGGCGGCCTGGACGGGCTCGCCCGGGAGGTTGGCGGCCTCCCGGCCGAGGAGGAGACGCTGGTCCGGCGAGCCTGGGCGGCGCCGCCCCCGGGAATCGATGACGAGGTCGTGAAAACCGTGCTGGACCGGATCCGGCGAGAGGCGATGACCAGGCGCCGGCGGGCGGTCATCCGGGGTCTGGCCGAGGCG
>JBBSHA010000004.1:0-25585 GCA_038253595.1 Candidatus Dormibacterales bacterium | reverse complement strand
GATGACGAAGCTGTCGCCGGGGACGAAGACGATCCCGCAGTCGTTCTGGACATTGCCGTCCAGGCCCACCTTGTGGGCGACGGTGAGGCCGGGCAGGTAGTGGTTGATGCGATCGTTGAAGGCCGTGTTCTCCAGCATCAGCATCAGCAGTCGGGACGAGTCGGCGCTCACGGCCGTGCCCCGCCCCAGCCGGGAGAAGAGGGCGCCCGCCTGCCGGGGGGTGCAGCCGTCGTCGCCCTGGTGGCAGTCGGCGGCGCCCAGGGAGGCGGCGTAGGCGTCGATCCTGTCCGCTCCCAGGGCCCGCTGCAGCGCCTGCCAGGCGGTGTTGTCGCTCTGCTGGATGAGCAGGCCGAGCAGGTCCTGGTACTTGAACTTGTCGCCGGCCTGGGCGCTGCCGTAGAGGCTGCCGGTACCGGCCATGAAGTCGCTGTCCTGGAGGGTGACCTCGTCGTCGAGCTTGACCTGCTTGGTATCGACCTGGTGGAGCAGGTAGAGGGCGACCGGGAGCTTGATCACGCTGGCCGCCTCCAGCCGGTCGTTCTCGCCACTGGCGATCACCCCGCCGCCGCCTCCCAGGTCCTCCAGGTAGACGCCGATGTCGCCGCCCAGAGGCGCCAGGTAGGCGCGCATGTCGCGCGTGAAGCCGGCACCGTCGCGGGGGTTGACGGCGGGCGGGGCCAGCGCCAGCGCTGCCGTCTCCTTCCACCTCACCTCGATGGCGGCGGTCACCGGCCAGCCGGCGGCGGAGCGGTAGGTGGCGCTGTGGGTGCCGGTCGCCACCACGGCCGCGTAGGCGACGCCGGGCACGCCATGGCCGTCGACCGCCAGCTCGCCGCCGGCCGGGGCGGTGACCCGGAGCGTGCCGGTCTTGCGCTGCAGGCTGAGGGCGAGGTCGACGCGGGAGTCCCTGGCCAGCGTCACGTCCTGCTCCACAGGCACGTACAGCTCGCTGCTCAGCGCCACCCGGTGGGCGCCGACGGGGAGGGGGAGCTCGCACGGTGTGGCCGGGCAGGCCGGGCTGGGGGCGCCGTCGATGGCCACGGCGGCCCCCGCGGGCACCGTCTCCAGGTGGACCACCCCCAGGTGGCGGCGCACGGCGGGCTGGAGTGAGACCACGCCGTCAGGCGACAGGGAGACGAGCGCCGAGGCGGGGTCGTGACTCTCCGCCAGGACGCTGACCCAGGCCGGGCCGGCCGTCTCGGCGACGACCCGGAAGCGACCGTCGGCATCCGTGGGCGATCCCCACTCGCGGCGGGACTGGCCGACTGTGACCAGCGCCTCGGCGACCGGCCGGCCGGTGTCGTCCAGCACCTGCCCGCTCACCACTGGCCAGCGCCGGAGCGCCAGCCGGCCCCCGCTGGTGGAGCCCGGTTGAAAGCCGTCGGCGGCGACCCGCAGCGGGGTGTCGGCCGGTCCCGGCACCACCGTGACCCGGTAGCGGCCGTCGCCGCCGGTCACGGCGCGGGGGGGATGCAGGGGCGCCCACGCCGACTGCGCCACTGCGGCACCGGCCACCGGCCGGCCGGCGCCGTCCACCACCTGGCCGCCGGTGGGCTGGGCGACCGCCGCCGCCAGCCCCAGCACCGCCAGCAGGTCGATGCCGAGGAGCAGCGGCCACCGCCTCCGAACCCGCCTGGGCCTGGACACCCGGGCATGTTAAGCCATGCCCCCGGCGCGGCTACACGCCGAGAATCCGGTGCAGGACCTCGGAACCGCGGGCCTGGCCGGCGGGCATCTCGGCCACGATCCGGCCCTTCTCCATGAACACCGCCCGGTCGGCGGCGCGCAGCGCCATCTGGTGGTTCTGCTCGGCGAGCAGGACCGCGACCCCGGCCGCCTTGAGGTTGCGCATGAGCTCGCCCAATCCCTGCACCACCACCGGGGCCAGGCCCTCGGTGGGCTCGTCGAAGAGCACGGCCCGGGGGTTGCTCATCAGGGCCCGACCCACCGCCAGCATCTGGCGCTCGCCGCCCGAAAGGCCGGCCGCCATGTTCGCCTCCAGCTGCTCCAGCTTGGGAAAGAGCTCGTAGATCGTCTCCTTGGTCCAGGCCCGGCGGCCGTTGCCGTGGGCGGCGATCTCCAGGTTCTCGAGCACGGTCAGGTTGGGAAAGCAGCGGGCCCCGGAGGGGACGTAGGCCATGCCCGCCTGCGCCCGCCGGTAGGGCGGCCGGCGGCCGACCTCGATGTCGCCCACCCGGACCTGGCCGGAGGCCCCGGGGAGCAGGCCGAGGATGCCCGTGATGGTCGTCGTCTTGCCCGCGCCGTTGCGCCCCAGCAGGGCCAGGACCTCGCCCGAGCGCACCTCCAGCTCGAGATCGAACACCACGTGGCTCTTGCCGTAGTGGACGTTGAGGCCCTTCACGCTCAGGCTCACCGGCTCACCACCTCGGGCTCGGTCTCCAGCTCGCCCAGGTAGACCTGCTGCACCTCGGGGTTGCGGCGCACCTCCTCGGGCGTGCCCTGGACCAGAACCCGGCCCTGGTGCATGACGGTGACCGTCTTGGCGGTGCCGAAGACCACCTCCATGTCGTGCTCGCAGAAGAGCAGCGTGAGGCCGCGCTCGCCGGCGATCCGGCGCACCAGCTCCATCGCCTTCTGGGTCTCGTAGGCCGACATCCCGGCGGTGGGCTCGTCGAGCAGGATCATCCGGGAGCCGAGGGCAAGCGAGATCGCCAGCTCGATCGCCCTCTGGTCGCCGTGCGAGAGCCGCCCGGCCGGCAGCTCGGCGAGGCCGTCGAGACCCACCGCGGCCAGCAGCTCCATCGCCTCCTCCCGGTAGGCGCGGTTGGCGATGCCGTACGGCCGCACCGTCCGCCCCCGGTTGGCCAGCATCGCGTACTGGAGGTTCTGGATAACGGTCAATTTGGGGAAGATCGAGGTGATCTGGAAGGCGCGTCCGATGCCCGCCCGGGCGATCACGTGGGGAGGCCGGCCGGTGATGTTGCGGCCGTCAAAGGTGACCCGGCCCGAGGTCGGCTTGAGCCGGCCCGAGATCAGGTTGAACAGGGTCGACTTGCCGGCCCCGTTGGGGCCGATGATGGCGTAGCGGTCGCCCTCGTGGACCACCAGGTTCACGTCCTGGACCGCCCGCAGGCCGCCGAAATGGCGGCTCAGGCCGGCCACCTCCAGGAGCACCGCCCCCGTTCTCACCGGCACCGCGGCGATCGCCGCCGCCGCGATGCCGCGATCGGCGTCGGCGAGGCGGATGGCGTCTCCCATGCTCTCCGCCGGCTGGAGGGCGGCCTCGGCCTCGGGCCGGAAGCGCCGGTAGATGCGGACCGCCAGGTCGGGCGCCGACGAGAAGCCACCGGGCACGATCAGCACCACGGCCAGCACGATCGCGCCCAGGGTGACGTCGAAGTAGCTCTTGAGCTGGCTGCTGCTGGTGATCACATGGTCCAGGAAGACGTAGATGAAGGCCCCCACCGCCGGGCCCAGGAAGGAGCCGATGCCGCCGAGCAGGGCGACCACCACCGGCTGGGCGTTGGCCGTCCAGTAGAGCTGCTCCGGGTAGGCCTCCTGCTGGAAGATGGCGAACAGGCCGCCCGCCACCCCGGCGAAGGCCGAGGCGGCGGTGAAGACCGCCAGCTCGTAGGCCTTGACGTTGATACCGACCGAGCGGGCGCGCTCGCGGTTCTCGCGGATCGCGGCCAGGGCGGCGCCGAATGGTGAGCGGACCAGGATGAACATCAGCCCCAGGCAGAGCGCGACCACCGCCCCCACGAAGTAGTAGAGGGCGCCGTAGTCGCTGAGGCGGTCGGGCAGCTCGATGCCGTGGATGCCGTTGTCGCCGCCGGTGAAGGCGTACCAGCCGTAGGCGATCGAGTAGAGGAGCTGAGAGATGGCCAGGGTTAGCAGCGAGAAGTAGAGGCGGACGGCACGGAGCGCGATCCAGCCGGTGACCAGGCCGACCAGTGCGGCGATCAGCGGGGCCAGGAGCAGCCCCTCCAGGACCGGCACGTGGTAGCGCTTGAAGAGGAGCGCCACCGTGTAGGCGCCGACGCCGTAATAGGCGGCGTGGGCGAAGGAGACCATGCCCGTGTAGCCCAGCATCAGGTTGTAGGAGACCGACCAGAGGGCCAACACCAGGGCCGAGGTGCCCAGGAAGATCTGGAACTTTGCCGAGCTGTCGGGGTTGATGCTCTCCTGGAGGTTGGCCAGCGGGGGCACGGCCAGCGCGAAGACCACGATCAGGGCGGCGATCACCCAGCGCACGCGGTCCGCCCGCGTGCTCGGCAGCATCTGCCTCATTCCTCCGGCCTGCCGAACAGGCCCCAGGGCCGGATGGTGAGGACGACGGCCATGATGATGAAGACGAATGCGATCGCGTAGTTGTTGGTGACCGGATTGACCAGGCCGAAGGAGATCACCATGCCCACGATGAGGGCGCCCACCCCCGAGCCGATGATGCTGCCCAGGCCTCCGATCACGCTGATGGCGAAGGCCAGCACCAGTACGTCGGTGTCCATGGAGCCGTTGACGGCCTGGCTGGGGGCCACGATCACGCCGCCGAGCCCGGCCAGGGCAGCTCCGATCACGAAGACCACGGTGTAGAGCCGGGTCACGTTGACCCCGGAGGCGTTGAGCAGCTCGGGGTCGGAGACGGCGGCCCGGATGTTGCGGCCCAGACCGGTGCGGAACATGAGCCCGTAGACGCCGGCCGCGATCAGGATGGCGGCCCCGATCATGAAGATCGAGTACACCGAGTAGCGGAAACCGGCGAAGGCGATCGAGCCGCTGATGGGGGGGGCCACGGTCCGGTAACTGGAGCCGAAGATGGCGCGCACGGTACCGGCGAACACCAGGCTGACGGCGTAGGTGGCGAGGAGCTGAATCAGGTGCTCCTGGCCGTAGATCCGCTTCAGGACCAGGATCTCCATCACCGCCCCGATCAGGCCGGTGACCGCGACCGCGACCAGCAGCGCGCCCCAGAAGCCGAGCCCGGCGCCCAGCCGGTTGGCCACTACCACGGTCACGAAGGCCGCGATCATGTAGAGCGAGCCGTGCGCCATGTTGATGACGCGTAGCGCCCCGAAGACGAGGGACAGTCCCGCCGCCACGATGAACAGATAGGCCGCGTTCGACAGCCCGCCCACCGTGAACAGCAGGAGCTTCCCGGGATCCATCGCCAGCCAGGCCCTAGTGGCCGGTACGGTCCACTAGCAGGCTGTTGAAAAAGGAATCGGCGGGTCTGCGGCGCCCATGCGGTCCATCTGCGGCGTCACCCTCTGCGCTCCTCGCTTGCGCACTTGAGTGCGCGCGCTCCGGTGCTCGGCTCAATCCCTGCACCTGGACCACCTGGACACCGCAGCCCTCACCGACCTTGTTCATCACCCTGCTGGAAGGCTACTTTCCGTACGAGGGGCAGAGCACGAAGTCTGTGGTGGTGGGATCGCTGCCCTTCAGGCACTTGCCGTCGCGCAGCTCATTCATCAGCTGTACCGGCTCGATCGTCTCGTCACCCTTGAGGCTGACGATCTCCTTCAGCGTGGGGAAGGGGAGCTTGCCGCCGCTGTCGGCGGTGGTGCCGATGGTCTCGCCCACGTTGGCCTGCTGGTCACCGTTGCGGATCGTGAACTTGCCCCCGCGTAGGCTGTCGAAGCTCTTGCCCGCGATCTGGGCCCGGACCTTGTCGGAGTCGAAGCTCTTGGCGTTGGCTGCCGCGGTCGCCCAGGTGTTGAAGGCGTCGGTGTCCATCACCGCCCAGTCGGAGGGCAGCTCGCCCCAGCGCGCCTGGTAGCGCTTGACGAAGTCGTCCAGCTTGGCGTTGGCGCCGATCGCGAAGTAGGGGGCGCGCATGTAGAGGCGCATCCCGATCGGGTAGGTGGTGCCGAGGGCGCGCAGCTCGTCCAGGCTGGAGAGCGTGGTTATGGGGTACTTCTGGAAGAAGCCGGGATCGATCTGGAGGGCCTGCTTAACGAAGTTGATCTGGTCGGCGGCGAAGATGTTGGTGTAGACGAGGTCGGGCTTGGCTGCCTGGATGGCGTTGATGGTCGAGTCCCAGCGGGGGTTGGTCGGGAAGGGCACGTACCAGGTGCTGGGGTCGTTGACGATCTTGGCGCTGGGGTTGGTCTTCTTGAGGCCGGCCACGAAGGCGTTGGTCTCCGAGATGCCGAAGATGTACTTGGGGGAGACGATGAAGATGTTCTTGGCCCCCCGCTTACCGGCGTCGATGCCGGCCGCGATGCCCTCCATGAAGGTGTTGGGCACGAACGAGAAGAAGTAGGGATTGATGAGGTCGGGCTCGGTGGTCAGCTGGTAGCTGTTGCAGGTGGCGGCCAGGTAGAGGACCTTGTTCTGCTTGGCGATCGGGCTGGCGGCCTGGCACTGGCTCGAGGTGACCGCCCCCAGCATCGCCACTACCCCGTCTTGGACGATGAACTGGCGGGTGTTGGCGACCGCCTTGTCCACGGTCGTGGCGTCGTCCTGGAAGACCAGTTCGATCTTGTAGCCGTTGATCCCGCCCTTGGCGTTGACCTCGTCGACGTCCATCTGGAGGGCCTGGCTGACCGCCTTGCCGTAGAGGGCCGACTGTCCGCTGAGGGCACCCGAGTAGCCGATCTTCTTGGTGCCCTTGAAGGTGGCGGTGCCGCTGCCGGGGGTCGCCGATCCTCCGCAGGCCGCGGCGACCAGGACGCCGGCCACGCCGAGGGCGCACCAGCGCGCGTGTCGTCGGATGCTCGAACTCAAGGTTCTTTCTCCTGCCTCTCCCTTTAATCAGCCCGCGGGCGAAACGCAGCGCCCCCGGGGTGTGGGCCGATCCTACCCTTGGCGGGCACGCTTGTCGAGCGCGGCGGGGGCTGGGGGGTGCGGGGGCGCGCAATGTGGCGATGCCTGGGGCCGTCCGGGGCTGATGGAGCAGCGGAGACGCCAAGGCCGCGTTGGCGGGTGCCGCCGGGAGTCCCCACATCGACGCGGCGAGGTTCCGGGCGGATGTCGACCACCTGATCGATCAGAGGGTGTAGATGGCCGCCGCCCTGATCGACACCTCGGCGGTCGTCGACTGAGACGACCCCAGCGTGGTCGATGCCCTGCCCGACGAGGTGGCCATCTGCACGGTCACACTGGCCGTGTTGGCGGCCGGCCCTCACCTGGCCGGGAGTCCGGCTGAACGGGCCAGGCGTCAGGCGCGGCTCCAGCAGGCCGCTCTGTTCGACCCGCTTAGCTTCGACCGGGCCGCAGCCCGAAGTTACGGCCAGGTCGTGGACGCGGTGGCCTCGTCGGGACGATCCCACCACCGGCGCGTCGCCGACCTGCTGATTGCAGCCGTCGCTCACTCCCGCGGGCCGCCCCCCCTCCGCGGCCCCGGTCGCGCGCCGGGCGCACCTTAGGATTGGTGGCCAGTGAGACCAGGACCCGATGCCGGCGCCGAGACTCGGCGCCCGCCGGCGATCTGCCGAATTCGAGGCTCGGGACGGAATCGGCCGCCGCTCGGCCTGCTGCCGAGGCCAGGTGAGGTGACCGGGTGAGAGTGGCCGTGATCGGCGGAGGGGCGATGGGTCGCAATCACCTCCGGGTGTTTCGGGAGCTCGGCGATGTCGATGTGGTCGGCCTCTGCGACACCGACGAGGCCACCGCCGGGCGCCTGTCGGCCCTCCACGGGGTCCCCACATACCGGGATCACCGAGAGCTGCTGGCGGAGGCGAGACCGGAGGCGGTGACGGTGGCGGTGCCCACCGGGCTTCACCACCAGGTTGCCGCCGACGCCCTTCGTGCCGGCTGCCACGTGCTGGTCGAGAAGCCGATCGCGAGCACCGTCGAGGCTGCCGAGAGGCTGGTGAGGCTGGCGGCGGAGGAGGGTCGCGTGCTCGCCGTGGGCCATATCGAGCGCTTCAACGCGGCCCTGATCGAACTCAAGCGCCGCCTCGACGGAGGGGAGCTGGGCAGCACCTACCAGATCCACGCGCGGCGGCTGGGGCCCTTTCCGCACCGGATTCGAGATGTCGGCGTGGTCATCGACCTCGCCACCCACGACCTCGACATCATGCGTCACCTGAGCGGCAGCGAGCCGGTGCGCGTATTCGCGGAGGCGAACCGCCACATCCACACCTCCAACGAGGACCTGGTCTGCGGTCAGCTCCGCTTCCAGAACGGGATGCTGGGCCTGCTGGAGATCAACTGGCTGACGCCGACCAAGATCCGAGAGCTGACGGTGACCGGCCAGCGGGGCATGTTCCAGGTCGACCAGCTGACCCAGGACCTGTACTTCTATGAGAACCGCGAGGCGTCGGCCGCGTCGTGGGATTCCATCAGCGTGCTCCGGGGTGTGAACGAGGGCGCGATGACCCGCTTCGCCCTCGAGAAGAGCGAGCCCCTGCAGGTGGAGCTGGCCGGCTTTCTCAGCGCCGCGGCAGGCGGTCCGGGTCAGATCGTGAGCGGGCAGGACGGGCTGCGGGCACTGGAGCTGGCGCTGGCGATGATCCGGTCCGCCGAGACCAACCAGGTGGTCGTGATGCCTTGAGCGATGCCTCGCTCGACCGTCTTCGCAATCGCATCGTCGCCCGCGAGGCGCGCCTGGCGGTGGTCGGCCTGGGGTATGTGGGCCTACCTGTCGCGTGCGTCCTGGCCGCCGCCGGCTTCGACGTCGTGGGACTTGACCGCAAGCCGGACCGGGTGGCCACCATCGCGGCGGGTGGGAATCCCATGGAGGCTGACGAGCCGGGTTTGAACGAGCTGCTGGCGGAGGTGCACCGGAGTGGGCGCCTGAAGGTCACGACCGACCCCGGCCGGCTGCGGGCGGCCGAGGTGGCGATCATCTGCGTCGAGACCCCGGTGGGACCCGACCACGTGCCGCGCCTCGAAGCGCTCGGCAGCGCCTGCGAGAACCTGGCTCCGCATCTCCACGAGGGCACACTGGTGATCGTGGAATCGACCCTCGCGCCTGGCACCATGGACGCGGTGGTGCGCCCGGCGCTGTCCCGGGGGGGCGGCACCGAGGGCGTGGACTTCCACCTTGGCCACTGCCCGGAGCGGGTCATGCCGGGGCGATTGCTCCGCAACTTGCGCACGATGAGCCGGGTGGTAGGAGGCGCGGACGGGGAGGTTGCCGCCACCATGCGGGCCCTGTACGCAACCTTCGTCGAGGCCGACCTGGACGCGGCCGACCTGCTCACGGCCGAGCTCGTGAAGACGGCTGAGAACGCCTACCGCGACGTCAACATCGCCTTCGCCAACGAGCTCGCGATGATCTGCGAGGTGGTCGGCGGGGACGTGTGGACCGTGCGCCGGCTGGTCAACAAGTCGCCCGGCCGGAGCGTCCTCGTGCCCGGCGGCGGGGTGGGGGGGCACTGCATCCCCAAGGACTCCTGGCTGCTGGTGAACCCGCTGGGTGAGGCGGCGGCAACCTCGCTGCTGGCCGCCGCGAGGCGGATCAACGACGGCATGCCGGGTCACGTCGCCCGGCTGGTCGCGTCGCTGCTGGCCGGTGCGGGCAGGCCTCCGGACACGCCCCGGGTCTGCGTCCTCGGCTACTCGTACCTCGAGAACAGCGACGACGTCAGGAACTCGCCCAGCGCGGTGCTGGTCGCCGAGCTCGAATCGGCCGGCTGCATGGTCGCCGTCCACGACCCCTTCGTCGAAGGCCTGCGAGGGGATCCCCACCAGGTCGCCGGTGGCTGCGACTGCGCGGTACTGATGGTCGCTCACTACGCCTACCGGAATCTCGACCTGGGCCGCCTGGCCGGGGCCATGCGAACCCGGCTGCTGGTGGATGCCCGCGGCCTGCTGGACGTTGGCGACCTGGCCGCCGCCGGCTTTCGAGCCGTCCGGCTGGGGGGGCCGGGCGCCGGAAGGGTCCAACACTGAGCCCGGACAGGGCCCGGCAGCAGGGCCGCGGGGGCCGCTCGCGCTTCGCTAGGAGCGGCCGCTCATGCGTTTCCTGATCGTCACCCAGTACTTCCCGCCCGAGGTCGGGGCCCCCCAGATCCGTCTTCTGGCACTCGCCCAGGAGCTCGGCCATCGCGGCCACGAGGTCGAGGTGGTGACGGCCCTTCCCAACTACCCGCGGGGCCGGATTTTCGACGGCTACCGCGGCCGATTCATGATGCGCGACGCGGTCGGCGCCATCCCCGTGGTGCGGACCTGGCTCTACCCGGCCACCGGCCGGGGGATGGTGAGACGGACGGCGGGCTACCTCTCCTTCACCGTCACCGCTCTCGTCGGGTGCCTGCTGGCCCGCCGGCCGGACTACGTGGTGGTCGAGTCGCCACCGCTGTTCCTGGGCATCACCGCGGTGCTCTACGGAGCCATCCGGCGGGTGCCCTACATCTTCAACGTCTCCGATCTCTGGCCGGCCTCGGCCGCGCAGCTGGGTATGGTCACCAATCGCGCGTTCCTGGCCGGTGCCAGATGGCTGGAGCGCCGGCTCTACCGGCGAGCCCGTTGGCTCTCGGGCCAGACCGAGGGCATCCGCGCGGGCATCCGGGCGGTGCGGGGCGCCGGCACCCCGGTCCTGTTCCTGCCCAACGGCGTCGACACCCACCTGTTTCAGCCCGCGCCTCCTGACCGGGCGTGGGTGGGCGAGGACGAGCTGGCCTTCACGTTCGCCGGCACGCACGGCTACGCGCAGGGCCTCGACGTGATCCTGGGCGCGGCGGAACTGACGCGGTCCGAACCGGCCATCGTCTACCTGCTGGTCGGCGAGGGGCCCGACAAGCGCCGGCTGCAGGAGTCGGCGGCCGCCCGCGGGCTGGACAACGTCCGCTTCGCGCCCGCCCAGCCCGTGACGGCCATGCCTGCGATTCTCTCGGCCAGCCGGGCCAGCATCGTTCCGCTGCTCGGACTGGAGATCTTTCGGGGTGCTCGGCCTTCGAAGATCATGACCGCCCTGGCCTGTGAGACGCCGGTCATCCTGAGTGGCGAGGGCGAGGCGGCCGCCCTCATCACGGAATCCGGCGCCGGCCTGGTGGTTCCCCCCGAGGATCCGCAGGCGCTCGCCTGCGCGGTCAGGTGCCTGGCCGGCGATCCCCAGGCGGCCGCGGCCATGGGCCGGCGCGGACGCGAGCTGGCCGTGGCCGAGTTCGGCTGGGAGGGAATCGTCGGGAAATGGCTGGCCGGGATGGGATGCTGAAGGTCGTCACGGTGGTGGGCGCCCGGCCCCAGTTCATCAAGGCGGCCGCCGTCAGCCGGCGGCTCCGAGAGAGGGCGCGGGAGGTGCTGGTGCACACCGGACAGCACTGCGACCGGGAGATGTCGGAGCTGTTCTTCGAGCAGCTCGACCTCCCCCGGCCCGATCACAACCTGGGCGTCGGGTCGGGCAGCCACGGCGTCCAGACCGGCGCCATGCTGGGGGCCGTCGAACGGGCTCTGGTGGCGGAGACCCCCGACCTGGTGCTGGTCTACGGGGATACCAACTCCACGCTGGCCGGGGCCCTGGCGGCCGTCAAGCTCCATATCCCGGTCGCCCATGTCGAGGCCGGGCTGCGCAGCTTCGACCGGCGCATGCCGGAGGAGGTGAACCGGGTGCTGACCGATCACATGGCCGCCGCCCTCTTCTGTCCAACCCAGGTGGCGGTCGACAACCTGGGCCGCGAGGGGATCAGCGCGGGTGTCGAATTGACGGGCGACGTTGGCTACGACGCCTTCCTCTTGACGCAGCGGGCCGTGAAGGCCGACCCTCGGCTCGGCGGCCCTCACGCCGGGTCCGGAGGCTTTGTCCTCTGCACCCTGCACCGGCCGGAGAACGTGGACGAGCCGGGGCGCCTGCTCGCCATTCTCGAAGGCCTCGAGGGCTGCGGACTCCAGGTCCTGCTGCCCCTGCATCCGAGGACCCGGGCTGCGCTGAATGCCGTCGCCTGGCGACCGGGTCCCGCGACCAGAGTCCTGGATCCGGTCGGCTACCCGGAGATGGTGGCTCTGGAGGGAGCCGCCGCGGTCATCGTCACGGACTCGGGCGGGGTGCAGAAGGAGGCCTACTTCGCCGGCGTGCCCTGCGTGACCGTGCGCGACTCCACCGAGTGGGTGGAGACCGTGGTGGCGGGTTGGAACGTCCTGGTCGGCCCCGACAGCGCAGCGATCCGGGCCGCCGCCGCCGGTTTCCGGCCCGCCGCCGAGAGGCCTCACCTGTTCGGCGACGGCCACGCGGCGAGCCGGGTGGTCGGCGCCATCGAGAGAATGTTCGGCGCATGAGGGACACATTCCTGGCCTTCTCGCCGCCGGCGATCGGCGAGGAGGAGATCGCCGAGGTGTCGGCCTCCCTGCTGTCGGACTGGCTGACGACCGGCCCGCGCATTCGCGAGTTCGAGCAGAGGTTTGGGGACCGCGTGGGGGCGCCCGACGCGGTCGCCATGAACTCGTGCACCGCCGCCCTCCAGGTGGCGCTGGCGGCGCTGGGCGTGGGTCCGGGGGACGAGGTCATCAGCACGCCGATGACCTTCGTGTCGAGCATCCACGTCATCGAGCACCTGGGGGCCACCCCGGTGCTCGTGGACGTGGAGCCGGACACCCTCAACATCGACCCGGCCCGGGTCGAAGCGGCCGTCGGGCCCCGGACCAAGGCCCTCCTGCCGGTCCACCTCTACGGGCACCCGGCCGAGATGGACGGCCTGCTCGACACCGCCCGCCGCCACGACCTGGCGGTCATCGAGGATGCGGCCCACGCGCTCCCGGCCACCTACCGCGGGCGGACGGTGGGCGCGCCCGCGGCGGGTGTCCGCAACCTGGTGGCGTTCTCCTTCTACGCGACCAAGAACCTGACCACCGGCGAGGGCGGCATGCTCACCGGGCCGCCCGAACTGCTCGAGCAGGCCCGGATGTGGGCGCTGCACGGCCTCAGCCGCGACGCCTACGATCGCTATGGCGCCGACGGCTCGTGGCAGTACGACGTCCTCCTGCCCGGATACAAGTTCAACATGCCCGAGGCACAGGCTGCCCTGGGGCTGGTTCAGCTCCGCCGCCTGGCCGAGTTCCAGCGGCGCCGGCGGCAGCTTGTCGATCGCTACAACCAGGCCTTCAAGAGCCTTGAGGAACTGCAGATCCCAACCGAGCGCGACGAGGTCGAGAGCGCCCTCCACCTCTACGTGCCCCGGCTGAACCTGGAGGTCCTGAAGATCGACCGTGCGGAGTTCATCCAGCAGCTCAGAGCGCGCCAGATCGGTGCCAGCGTGCACTTCATCCCGGTCCACATGCACACCTACTACCGCGAGCGCTACGGATTCTGGGCGGGCGCCTTCCCGGTCGCCGAGCGGGAGTTCGAGCGAATCGTCTCGCTGCCGCTCAACCCCCGTCTCGCGGATTCGGACCAGGATGACGTGATCGAGGCCGTGAGCGCGATCCTGGCGGCGGCGAGACGCTAGCGCCTCGCCGGTCTGAGCACCCTGGCCACGGTGGCCACGATCAGTCCCAGGTCGGTGAGCAGCGAGCGCCGCCCCAGGTACTCGAGCTCGAGGTCGAGCTTGGCCGGCATCAGCACATTCAGGTAATGGAGGTCGGCGCCCACGGCCGGGATCATCGACTCCTCGCGGCTGAAGGCCAGCGCGGCCACGCCCGTGATGCCCGGCCGAACCTGGAGGAGCCGGCGCTGCTCGAGGTTGTAGTGCCTGACGTAGTCGGGATGCTCGGGGCGGGGGCCGACGAGGCTCATCTCACCGCGCAGGACGTTGAGGAGTTGAGGCAGCTCGTCCAGCTTGGTCCGTCGCAGCACCCGGCCGATCCGGGTCACGCGCGGGTCCTCGCGGGCCGTGAGCGCGCCTCCGCTGCGGTCGGCGCCGACCACCATGGTCCGGAACTTGAACATCTGAAAGGTGCGGCCATGGCGACCGACCCGGAGACCGCGGTATAAGATGGGCGGCCCGTCCGCCACCAGCAAGGCCCCGGCGATCAGCAGCGCAGCCGGGAGCAGCACGACCCCGGTGAGGCCGCCTGCTCCGAGGTCGAAGCCCCGGTTCATCGCCGTACAGTCAAGCAGGCCGTGCGGCCGCCGATCACCCTGTATCGTTGGGTGCCGGTTTGGCGAGAGATAGACCCGACGTCTACGTGGACCCGACAGCAGCCGTCGCCGACGACGTCGAGATCGGTTCCGGCACCCGGATCTGGCGCGAGGTCCAGGTTCGCGAGGGTTCTGCTATCGGCGGCGGCTGCATCCTGGGCAAGGGCGTCTACATCGACGTGGACGTGTCCATCGGCAGTCACTGCAAGCTGGAGAACGGCGTGCTCGTGTTCCGAGGCGCGATCGTCGAAGATGGGGTCTTCCTGGGGCCCGGCGTCATGCTCCTGAATGACCGCCACCCGAGGGCGATCAACGCCGACGGCAGTCTCAAGGGTGTGGACGACTGGCACGTGAGCGGCTGCGTCGTGGAGACCGGCGCGTCCGTGGGAGGGGGAGCCGTGCTCCTGCCGGGAGCCCGGATCGGCAGGTTCGCGATGGTCGGCGCCGGTTCGGTCGTGACCCGGGACGTGCCGGCGCAGGCTCTCGTGCTCGGTAACCCGGCCCGGGTTCAAGGTGCTGTCTGCACGTGCGGCGCCCCGCTCGAGGGCGGTCTGCCGACATCCGCCGCCGTGACCTACACGTGCGGCACCTGCGGGAGCGACAATCGAATCCCGGCCGGCGTCGACGGCCCCTGGCCTGGAGATTGAGCAGGTTGGTACGAACGGCCACCACGCGCCACATTCCAATTACCCGGGTCGACATCGGTGCTGCCGAGAAGCAGGCGGTGATGGAGGTGCTCGACTCGGGCATGCTCGCGCAGGGGCCGCGCGTGGCCGCGCTGGAGGAGGCCTGGGCTGCCTTCTGCGGCACCCGCCACGCGGTTGCCATGGTCAACGGTACGGCCGCTCTTCACCTGGCGCTAGTGGCCCACGGAATCGGGCCGGGGGACGAGGTGATCACCGCCAGCTTCACATTTGTGGCCTCCGCCAACTCGATCCTGCAGGCCGGCGCGACCCCGGTGTTCGCGGATATCGATCCGGCCACGTTCACGATCGACCCGGCCGCATTCGAGGCGGCCATCACGCCGCGCACCAGGGCGGTCATGCCTGTCCACCTGTACGGGCAGCCCTGCGAGATGGCCCCGATCCTGGAGATCGCGCGCCGGCACGGCCTGGTGATGATTGAGGACGCGGCCCAGGCGATCGGCGCCAGCATCGGCTCGCGCCCGGTGGGCAGCTTCGGTACGGCCTGTTTCAGCCTCTATGCGACCAAGAACGTGATGAGCGGCGAGGGCGGCATGGTGACCACCGATGACGACGAGATCGCCGAGCGGTTGCGAATGCTGCGCCACCATGGCCAGCGCGGACGTTACGAGCACGAGATGCTGGGATGGAACTTCCGGACCACGGACATGCACGCGGCGATCGGCCTGGTCCAGCTGGCGCGGATCGACCACTTCACCGCCCGGCGCCGCGCCAACGCCGTCCGCCTGAGCCGCGAGATCAAGGCCGTGCGGACGCCCTGGACCCGGCCCGAATGCGGGCATGTCTGGCACCAGTACACGGTCCGAGTACCCCGGGGAATGGACCGCGACAGCGCGCGGCGCCGGCTGGAGGCTGCCGGCATCGGTACCGGGATCTACTACCCCACCCCGGCTCACCTGATGGGACACATCCGGGCAGCGGCCGGTGAGTACAGCCTGCCGGCCACCGAACTGGCGAGCTCGGAGGTGTTCTCGATCCCGGTCCACCCGCTGCTCTCGGAGGACGACCTCGACCAGATCGTGAGAGAGGTCAACCGGCTGTGAGCCTCACCCAGGAGAGCGCCCCCGAATTTGGTACCGCCCGCAGGGTCGGCGCGATCAGCCGGCCGAGGTGCCGGTCACAGCGTGCCGCTGCGCAGCTCGCGCAAACGGCCGAGCAGGAGGCCGACGTCGGCGGGGGTCGCCAGCAGCCACCGCGCGACCGGCAGCCGGGAGTGGCGAAGCACCCACCCCAGGTCGATCAGCATCGCGACGGAGTAGGCGATGGAACTGGCCACGGCAGCGCCGCGAAACCCGTAGCCGGGGATGAGCAGCAGGTCCAGAACCAGTGTGGCCACCATCGCCGAACCGGCCGCCAGGAGGTCGGCCTTGAGCAGGCTCCGGCCCAGCAGGTAGGTCGACATGATCTTCCAGGCGGAGAAGGTGACAATGCCCGGAAGCAGCAGCCAGACCGCCTGCGCGCTCGATTCGAAAGCGGCCCCGAAGAAGAGCCGGATGGCGAACGGCGCGATGGCCGCGAGCAGGACAGCCGAGGCGGCGGTGGCGGCCAGGACCGCCCGGGTGACCCGGGCCGCAATCATGGCCGATTCGGCTGGAGGGGCCGCCGAGGCCGTGGGCGCGAGCGCGACCGCCGCGGAATTGGGTAGAAACCAGATCACCTCGGCGAGTCCGCTGCCGACGGCATAGAGTCCGACCTGGGCGGCGCCCGAAAAGACATTCACGAGCACAAGGTCGAACCGGTAGTTGATGAACGAGGTCAGGTTGCCGAGGTAGGTCAGGGAGCCAAAGCGGAGCATCTCCTTGACCGTCGGCCAGTGCGCACGAGGCGACAGCCTCGTGCCTCGCACCACCAGTCCCATCGCCAGAACCCCGGTGATGATCGATGTCACCGTCCAGGCTGCCACCGCTCCCCCGAGCCGGCCGACCGGCAGGAGCAGGAGCAGGAACAGCAGCAGGGTGAGCAGCAGGTACTGGCAGAGCAGCACCGCATTGAAGTCGCGGAATCGCCGCTCACCCTGCAGAACCCCCTGCATGAACGGGGTGGCCAGACTGAACGGGATCGATGTGCCGCTGACGAGGAGGAAGCCGTCTTTGATGCCGATCAGAGAGCCTCCACCCTTGACCGTCATCACCAGGGCCAGCAGCCCGTACGCGGCACCTCCGAGGAGGAGCGCCGCCCAGAGTGATGCGGACACTAGGTAGCGCTTCTCGAGCGAGCCGCGACTGACGTGGTACACATTGGCGGGTCCGATCCCCAGGCTGGCGAGCAGGGTGATGATCGAAGGGACGAGCACGGCGATCGCGTAGATGCCGCGCCCGTCCGGCCCCAGCATCCGGGCCAGGATCAGATTGGTGGCGAGGGAGAGAGCGAACAGGAGTCCGCGCGTCGCCAGGGTGAGCGAGGTCGAACGGACCAGGCTCATGGCCGCGGGTCCGGTATGGGCCCCGCTTCCTGACTCACGCCAAATTCACGTTCCAGCCTCGCCACATGGTTGGCATAGCCGTGGTGCCGGTCGACCCACGCCCTGCCGGCGTCGCGCGCAGCCCTCGCGCGGAGCGGGTCATCGAGCAGACCGCGCACGGCGCCCACGATCGCCGCCGGGCTGCCGGCCGGGGTGACGGGCGGAGGGTCGTCCGGGTACAGACTGCGGTCGATCCCGGTCACGACCGGGCAGCCGGCCGCCAGCGCCTCGACTTCGGCCAGGCCCACGGTGCCCTGGTTCATCTGGCCGACGATAACGTCGAATCGGCTGAGGAAGTCCGGGATCCGATCCCGCGGAACGGGCGTGACGAACGTGACCCGGCCCTGGTACAGGGGGACGTACCGCGAGCGCAGCGGCCCCCAGTCCAGCCCGGTCAAGCGCGTGTCCGAAGCCAGCTCGTCCACCGCTCCGTACACGATGTCGACGCCCTTGACGGGGTCGAGCCGGGTGAAGAGCAGAACCTCCCGAGCCGGCTCGCGGGCCGCTATCGGAAAGGTGGACGGGTCGACGGGATTGGGTAGCTCGACGCTCTTGGCCTCAAACCCGGTGAGGAAGGCGGCAAGGTTGGGGGTGGTATAGAAGACGCGCGTCGCGCGCGCCAGGACTAGCCTGCTCAGCCACCGTAGCAGCGGACTTCGGAAATGGCTGTGGAGGTCGGAGCCATGGGCGGTCAGGAAGAAGGGCCGGCCGCTGAGCACCCCGATCAGCCCCATCAGCACCCAGTGGATGTGGACGACATCCGGCCGCTCCCGGCGGATTTGGAGGGCCACAGGGATGTAGAGGAACAGCCGGGCGAGGAGGGCCACGCCCTTGATCGGCCAGCGCCAGCCGGCGCCCGGCTGCGCCGGTCTGATGTGGGTGACGTCGTGGCCGGCCGCGCGGAGCAGCTCCGCCTCGATCGCCGCCACGCCGGCGATGTCATGGACGATGATGATCCGGGCCAATCCGGCTACGGTCCCCTCAGCGGATGCGGCGAGGCCGTCTTTCGAACAGCGCGAACTTGCCCGAAGGGGCGGCCCCGGTCCCGTGAATGAGGCGATGGACGGCAGCCAGGAGTGGCCCGACCAGGCGGGCCGGCGCGGCAGGATCCTGGCCGTTCTCGAGCGCCGCGTCGAAGAGCGCGTCCGGGAGGTGGAGGAGCACGTTGATGCAGCTCACCCAGGCGCTTTGGGCTCCTTGACCAGGAGCCCGGCGAGGTGGCTTCGAAGCGGGGGCAAGGCCGCCAGGAGCCGGTAGAGGACGGGAGTCGCCGGCCCCAGTCGCCGGGCGAGCGGAGGCAGCAGGGTGGTGGTTCGCAGTCGCGGCCGGAACCCGGGAAACAGCCGCCGGATCTCGGCCCGGGACACCGGCCGGACTTTCCGATTCCAAGGACTCCGGTGACGCATGTCGTACCAGACGATGGCCCCCCCGCCGGCCACGATCCGCGACACTTCCGCCGCGATCCGGACCCGGGTGGCCGGATCCAGGACCGAGCTCAGGACCGTCGAAATGAGGACCAGGTCGAAGCACCGGTCGGGAAAGTCCAGGCTGCCGGCGTCGCCGACCCGGAATTCGATGCCCGGCAGCCGCCGCCGTGCCTCGTCGACCCGTTCGGGGAGGAGGTCGACCCCGCAGCAATTGCGGGGATCGGCCCCGAGGCCGACGAGGTGCTCGAGCTCGCCGCCTCCGCCGGTCCCGAGATCGAGCACTCGGCAGCGCGCCAGAGCCGTTGCCGGCGGCGAGCGCAGGAGCCCGCCCAGTACTCGCCAGCGCTCCTCGATCATCATCCGCTTGCCGGCATTCTCCAGAGACTGCCGCGCTGCGATGCGGGAATCCAGGGCGTATCGCGATAGACGTCGGCGACGCGCCTGGTCTCGGTCTCGCTGGAGTCCGGTTCGTTGGGCAGGTCATCTCTCCGGGAATCGATCTCGGCTCCGGGCCGGACCCCCACTGTAGTCGGCGATGTCGCTCGACGATCGGGACCCGGGCGAGCGCGCCGGCGGGGGCGTCTCGGCGGCGTCCCGGGGCCCCCTTGGAGGCCGGATCCCGTACGGGCGGGAGCCGGCGGGCGCGTGCCGCCGCAAATGCGTTGACACCGATCCGCCGGATGATTGCCGTAATGTCGTGACGCCGATCCGGCGCAACACTAGTGTTCGCGCGCGGATGGACGAACTGGTCGCCGTGGAATTGGGCATCGACCTCCCGCGGCGCCCCGGCCGCCCCCGGATCGGCCCGCGCTGGATCGTGTCGGGTCTTACGGACTATGGCCCGGCCTTCGCGGTCGAGGTGGGGCTCTTCGTCGCAGTGCTGCTGGGATTCCAGCTGTCGGGGTACCTCCGCCAGCCACCCTGGGTTCACGGCCTCCCGCTCGGGACGCTCCTCGTGGCAGTGGCAATGGGCGCCGCGGAGGCGCGCTTCCGCCTCTACCGGCGCGTTTGGGTGGTGGCCGGGCTCACCGATGCGCTCGCCATCGCCATGGCCGTGATGTACGCGACCGTCCTGATCTCGGTCGCCAATGCCTTGATCCCCGACGCGGCCCGACCATTCCGCTTCCTCGTGCCGGCACTGGCCGGGCCGGCCGTGATCGCCGTGGTCAGTGTCTTTCGGCTGCTGCCCAGGCTGACCTCTCGCGCGCCGCAGGGCCGCAACCGGCTGCTGGTGGTGGCGGCGGACGGGACTGCGCTGCCCATGATCAAATCGATCATCCAGAACTCCGACCCCGCCTGGCAGCCTGTCGCGATCCTCACCGGTGACAGCACCCAGTTGAACCAGACCGTGCTCGGGGTACCCGTGCTCGGTCGCATCGACGAGCTGGAGCATTGGCTCGAGGCCAGCCGCGCCGACGGGGTCGCGTTCGTGCCCGGCGCCGGCGCCAACTCGGACCTGCCGTCGCTGGTCGGCCGCTGCATCGGCGCTGAGTTGCCGATATTCATCGCGCCTGGTCCCGGCGAGTGGCTGCGCGGGCGCAGTCGGGGCTCCATGCGCCAGCTGTCCGCGGACGACCTCGTGGGGAGAAGCGAGCGGGAGTTGGACCTCGAGGCGGTGAAGGACCTCGTGGCCGGTCGGGTGGTGATGGTGACCGGGGCCGCCGGCTCGATCGGCTCCGAGCTCTGCCGGCTGCTGGCTGAGCTGCGCCCGAAGCGGTTGGTTCTGCTCGACAACAACGAGAGCGGCCTGTTCGACATCGCCGAGGAGCTGCGAGCGGGTGGCCCCGGCGTAACCGAGCTGCGCGAGGCGCTGGTTTCGATCGTGGACCGGAAATTGCTGCTCCGGCTGTTCGCCGATGAACGGCCCGACATCGTATTTCACGCTGCCGCGTACAAGCATGTGCCGATGCTCGAGCGGCACCCCGAGCAGGCCGTGCTCGGCAACGTGATCGGGACCTACAACCTGGTCAGGTGCGCGGAGGCCAGCGGGGTGGGCAGCCTGGTCCTGGTCTCGACGGACAAGGCGGTCTCCAAGCAGTCGATCATGGGCTGCACCAAGCGCCTCTGCGAATTGATCGTCCTCAGCCATTCGGGGACTGTGGACTGCTGGGCGGTCAGGTTTGGCAACGTGGTGGGAAGCCGCGGATCGGTGGTACCCTTTTTCGAGAGGCAGATCGGGCAGGGCGGCCCCGTGACCATCACACACCCGGAGGCGACGCGCTACCTGATGACGATCCGGGAGGCCGCCTCCCTCGTCGTCTCCACGCTCGGCCTGGCCTGTCCCGGCCACCTCTACATGCTCGACATGGGCGCTCCCATCAGGATCATGGCTCTCGCCGAGGCCCTGATCCGGTCGCGCGGAATGCGACCGGGGTCGGACATCGAGATCGTTTACACGGGGTTGCGGCCAGGGGAGGCGCTCACCGAGGACCTGCTCTCGCCGGACGAGGGATTCCGGCCCACCTTCCACCCGTCGATCATGGAGGTGGTCTCACCGCACCCGTTTACGATGGTGGACCTGGAGTGGATCGTCCAGCAGGTCACTGAGATGGTCGCCCAGGATCGCCGCGACGAACTGGTCAGGTTGATCAAGAGGACGGTGACGGCGCCGGCTCGCAACCAGCGCCTCGGCGACCTGCTGGACACGCGCCCGGCTCGCACCCCGGCATCGCCCAGGTTGCCCAAAGCGACGAGCGGCCAGACCTGAGCCCACTGCGGCGCGGGCCGCCGGGGCGCACTCAATAGGATTGGTTCTCCCGTGCCCAGCCAGGAACTGACCCGCAACTTCTGCATCATCGCCCACATCGACCACGGCAAGTCCACCCTGGCGGACCGCCTGCTCGAGTCGACGGGGGCGATCAGCCAGCGCGACATGCAGGCCCAGGTGCTGGACACCCTCGACCTGGAGCGGGAGCGGGGGATCACGATCAAGCTGCAGGCGGTTAAGATGGCCTACCTGGCGCGGGACGGCCTGACCTACGAGCTGAACCTGATCGACACCCCCGGCCACGTCGACTTCTCCTACGAGGTCTCGCGCTCGCTGGCCGCCTGCGAGGGCGCGATCCTGGTGGTGGACGCCGCCCAGGGCATCGAGGCCCAGACCCTGGCCACCCTCTACCAGGCGGTCGAGGCCGACCTCTTCATCGTGCCGGTGGTCAACAAGATCGACCTCGACTCCGCCCAGCCCGAACTGGTGGCGGAGGAGATCGTCGAGGTCACCGGGATCGCCCGCGACAAGGTCATCTTCGCCTCCGCCAAGACCGGGGCCGGGGTTCGGGAGATCCTGGAGGCGGTCATCCACGAGGTGCCGGCACCGGACGGGAGCGAGGCCAGCCCGCTGCGGGCCCTGATCTTCGACTCCCACTACGACGCCTACCGGGGCGTGATCACGTACGTGCGGGTGGTGGACGGTGAGATCCGGCGCGGCACCAGGATCCGGATGATGAACACCGGCAGGGTCCACGACGTCGACGAGGTGGGCTGGTTCCGGCCCGGCATGCGGGCCGGTGACGTGCTCCGGACCGGAGACGTCGGCTATTTCACCGCCGCCATCAAGAACGTGGCGGACGCCCGGGTCGGCGACACCGTCACCACCGTCGAGCGCGGCGCCGGCGAGGCGCTGCCCGGCTACCGGGCGGTGAAGCCGATGGTGTACGCGGGCATCTTCCCGACCGACTCCGAGCAGTACCAGGAGCTGAAGGACGCCCTGGAGAGGTTCCAGCTCAACGACGCCGCCCTGGTCTACGAGCCGGAGAGTTCGGCGGCGCTCGGCTTCGGCTTCCGCTGCGGCTTCCTCGGGCTGCTGCACATGGAGATCGTGCAGGAGCGGCTGGAGCGGGAGTTCGACCTCGACCTGCTCACCACCGCACCCACCGTCGAGTACCACGTGTACCTCAAGAAGGGCGGCCGGGTCGAGATCGACAACCCCTCCCGGCTGCCCGACCCGACCCAGATCGAGCGGATCGAGGAGCCCTACGTGAAGGTGACCATCATCGTGCCCTCCAACATGGTGGGGGCGATGATGGAGCTGTGCCAGGAGCGGCGGGGCAACTTCAAGACCCTCGAGCACCAGGTCGGCGAGCGCGTCTCGCTCGAGTACGAGCTGCCGCTGGGCGAGATCATCGCCGACTTCTATGACCAGCTCAAGTCGCGCTCCAAGGGCTACGCCTCGATGGACTACGAGCTGATCGGCTTCCGGCCCGGGGACCTGGTCAAGCTCGATGTCCTGGTCACCGGCGAGCCGGTCGACGCCCTCTCCATGATCGTGGACCGGACCAAGGCGCCCGGTCAGGGCCGGCGGCTGGTGGAGAAGCTGAAGGACATCATCCCGCGCCAGATGTTCGTGGTCCCGCTGCAGGCGGCGATCGGGGGCAAGGTGGTCGCGCGGGAGACCATCTCGGCCATGCGCAAGGACGTGATCGCCAAGTGCTACGGCGGCGACATCACGCGCAAGCGCAAGCTCCTGGAGAAGCAGAAGGAGGGCAAGAAACGGATGAAGCGGGTGGGCAACGTGGAGATCCCCCAGGAGGCCTTCATGGCGGTGCTGTCGCTGGACTGAGCGGGGCCCGAGGTCACGCTGAGCGGGCGCCGGGGCGGCCCCGGACTTTGCAGGAGGAGTTGACATGGCGGACTGCATCTTCTGCCGCATCGCGACTGGGGAGATCCCGGCCACCATCGTCGATCAGGACGCGGACACACTCGCCTTCGAGGACCTGACACCGCAGGCGCCCGTGCACGTGCTGGTGATCCCCCGCGCCCACACCGCCTCGGTGCGGGAGCTGGACGACTCCCGGCTGCTCGCCGCCCTGCTCGCCACCGGGCACCGGGTGGCGGCCTCCCGGGGCCTGGGTGAGGGCGGCTACCGGCTGGTCTTCAACGTCGGGCCGGACGCCGGCCAGAGCGTGTTCCACACCCACCTCCACGTGCTCGGCGGGCGCCGGATGCGGTGGCCGCCGGGATGACCCGCTTCGAGCAGTGGCTGGACGCCGCGGGCCTCGAGCTCGAGGTGCGCAGCTACGGCGCCGGCGTGCGCACCGCCGAGGAGGCGGCCCGCTCGATCGGCGTCGCGGTCGGTCAGATCGTCAAGTCCCTGGTGTTCACGGTCGACGGCGACCCGATCGTGGTGCTCATGAGCGGCGCCAACCGGCTCGACCCCGCCCGCCTGGCCGCGCTGGCGGGAGGTCGGGTGGAACGGGCCGCTCCCGATCTGGTCCGGGAACTGACCGGGTACGCGATCGGGGGGGTGCCACCCTTCGGCCATGCCCGAACGGCACCCGTGCTGATGGATCGCGATCTCACCACCCACAACATCGTCTGGGCGGCCGCCGGGCGGCCGGACGCCGCCTTCCCGATCGACCCCGGCCGGTTGGAGGAGCTGAGTGGAGCGCGGGTGGAGGACCTCAAGTGACCACCGGACTGCTCGCCCCGTGCCGGCGCTGCGGGCGCCAGGTGGACAGCTCGGAGCTGCGCGGCGGCCTCTGCCTGGACTGCCGGGTGGAGGCCGCCCTGACCGACCTCCGGACCGAGCACGCCCGGCTCTGGAGGAAGCGCGAGCGGTATCGGGGCGCGGGCGGCAACGTCGCCTCGATCGGCGCCCAGATCGCGCGCGTCGAGGACCGGATGGGCGAGCGGATCCGCGAGCTCGTGCCCAACCAGGGCGAGGCGCTGGAACACCTGCGCAGCGAGCTGGAACGGGCGCGCGACTCTCGCTACACGATCGGGGGCCGGTAGCTCAGCCCGGCTGAACCGTGCCCGTGATGTGGACCGCGCCCCGGGTGACGCGCACGCTGAGGTCCGACGCCGCCCCCGAGCCACCCAGCAGGGAGGCCTGCTGGAGAGCGTGGTTGACCTGGTCGGCAAGGGGACCGGGCATGCCCATGGTGCCCATGCGGGAGTCGACCAGCGCCAGGCTGGGGCGACCGCCGTCGACCGCCACCCGCAGCTTCAGGTAGACGGGCAGTGACTGGCCGGCGGCGTGGGCGCGGGCGGTGCCCTCGAGGTAGCCGGCGTCCGTGGCGTGGAGGACGACCTGGTCGAGGGGCGGGTCGGGGAGGGCCGCCATCCGGCGGCCGGCGAGCGAGCTGAGCTCGTCGTCGCTGAAGGTGACGTCGACCGGCACCGGCCGGCCGCTGCTCCGGGCCCGGCCGGCCGCCGCCTGCAGGCTGTCCGCCTTGCCCTGGGCACTGGCGGCGTTGGCGGCGGAGATGGTGACCGGGCCGAGCGTCCGGTAGGGATGGGTGGCGGCCATCGTTCCCAGCACGAGGAGGACGGCGCCGACCGCCAGGACCCCGAGGCAGCCGAGGCAGCCGAACTTCAGCACGCGGGCCTTGTGTCAGCACCGGGCCGGACCGGGAGTAGCCTCGGGGCGTGAACCGCACCTGGCGGCCCTTCCGCAGCCTCTACCTGCACATCCCCTTCTGCCACCACAAGTGCGGCTACTGCGACTTCAACGCCTACGCGGGTATGGACCGGCTGATGCCCGACTACAACCGGGCCCTGCTGGCGGAGATCGCGGCCGCCCGGGGCCGGCACCGGTTCGAGCCGCTGGACACGCTCTACCTGGGGGGCGGCACGCCCAGCCTGCTCCCGGCCGGGCTGATGGCGGACCTGCTGCACGGGGTGACGGCCCTGACGCCCCTGGCGGCCGGCGCCGAGGTGACCCTGGAGGCCAACCCGGCCAGCACCGACCCGGAGCGGCTGGCGGCCTGGCGCCAGGGCGGGGTCAATCGCCTCAGCCTCGGCGTCCAGGGCTTCGACCGGCGCGCCCTGGGGGTCCTGGAACGGCGCACCGACGGCGCCCAGGCGGTGCGCGCCTTCGGCGAGGCGCGGGCGGCGGGGTTCGACAACATCTCGATCGATTTGATCTACGGGGTGCCCGGCCAGGACGTGGCCGGCTGGCGGCAGACCGTGGAACGGGCGCTGGAGGTGGCGCCGGCGCACCTCTCCTGCTACTGCCTGACCTTCGAGGCGGGCACCCTGCTCCATCGCCGCCGGGAGCGGGGAGCCCTCCGCGAACCCGGACCCGATGAGCAATGGGAGCACCTGAAGGCGGCCGAGGAGGTGCTTGCCG
>JBBSHA010000003.1:0-29716 GCA_038253595.1 Candidatus Dormibacterales bacterium | reverse complement strand
GCGCCACGGTGGTGATGGCCACCCACAACCGCGAGATCGTCGATCTGCTGCGGCGGCGGGTGGTGGTGATCGAGGGCGGCACAGTGGTTCGGGACGACCGGGCCGGGAGGTACCATGAGGCTCTCGCGGCATCTGCTCTTCGCGCTTAACAGCGCCTGGCAGTCCTTCTGGCGGAACGCCGCCGTCAGCATGGCCGCGGTGCTCTCGATCACACTGATCCTGATGCTGGCGGGCGTCAACCTGCTGGTCGGACACGCCCTCAGCCAGGTCCTCGACACCTACCGGCAGCGGGTGAGCGTGATCAGCATCAGCGTTGCCGACGAGACCCCGCTCGCCACCGTCTACGACTTCCAGGACCAGCTCCAGACGCGCCCCGAGGTCGTCAGCACCCATTTCGTGACCAAGGCGGAGGAGCTGCGGCGCTTCTCCGACGATGCCCGCAACCAGCAGCTGATCCAGCAGCTGGAGGGCAACCCGGTGCCGGCCAAGATCGAGGTCCGCGTCGCCGACCTGAAGGACGTCAGGGGCATCGACACGCTGGCCCGGCAGTGGCGCGGCGCCGACCGTACCGACCCCACCGACTACCAGGGCGAGTTCATCACCAACATGCTCCGGCTGTCCCGCTGGCTGACGCTGGCCGGGCTGGCCCTGATGGGGGTCCTGACCGTGGTCTCGATCGTGATCGTGATGAACACCATCCGGACGGCGGTCTACCACCGGCGTCAGGAGATCGAGGTCATGAAGCTGGTCGGCGCCACCGAGTGGTTCGTGCGCGGGCCGTTCGTGCTGGAGGGGATCATGACCGGGCTGCTCGCCGCCGGCGTGGCGGTCGGGCTGCTGCTGATCGGCTACCGGCCCTTCGTCGAGCGCTTCCAGTCAGAGCTTTTTTTCATCCCCCTCAGCTACGACCCGGCCTTCGTGCGCACGCTGGGCACCGACCTCCTGTGGGGGGGTGGGCTGCTCGGGGCCCTGGGCAGCTACATCGGCGTGCGCCGCTTCGTCCGGGTGTGATGGGCCGCCGCCTCGCGCTCGCCGCGATCGCCCTGCTGCTCGTCCTGCCGGCCGCGAGGAGCGGGACGCTGACCGCCCGGGCGGTGGACTGCGGCTACTGGGACGGCCTCTGCCAGGACCTCAACGACGCCAAGGGCAACCAGCAGGAGGCGGCCCAGCACCTGACCCAGATCCAGGGCCAGATCCGCGACACCCAGGGCCAGGTCAACGCCCTGGTGGTGGAGCTGAAGCGGCTCAACGCCCAGGTGGCGGCGCAGGAGGCGCTGGTCGCCAGGACCCAAGCCCAGATCGACGAGACCGACCGCCAGATCCGCTTCCAGGAGGCCGAGATCGCGCGCATGGAGGCCCACCTCAGCGTCCGCCTCCAGCTGCTCGACCAGCGGGTGCGGGCGATGGACAAGCACGGCGCGGTCAACTACTTTGAGCTGGTCGTCACCTCGCGCAGCTTCAACCAGCTGGTCGACCGGGTGGTGATCATGCAGGACATCGTCCGCGGCGACCGCCAGCTGCTGGAGCAGCTCCGCCAGGAGCGCGACCAGCTGCAGCGTCTGCAGGCCGGCCTGCGCGCCAAGCGCGCCCAGCAGGCCCAGCTGCTGGCCACCCAGCAGCAGCAGAAGGCGCAGCTGGACGCCACCGTGCAATCCCGGCAGCGCGCGCTCGACTACTTCAAGACGCTGGAGGCCCAGTACGAGGAGCAGCGCCACCAGGTGGAGGCGGAGAAGGCCCGCATCGACGCCCTGGTGCTGGTCCTCCAGAAGCAGTACGACGACGCGGCCAAGCGGGCGGGCGGCGGCAGCGGCCAGTTTATCTGGCCGGAGGCGGTGCGCGACATCAGCCAGGGCTACGGCTGCAGCACGCTGCTCGGCGAGCCCTTCGACGCCGCCTGCCCGAGCCGTCACCGCCACACCGGGATCGACATCGCGGGGCCGGACGGCGAGCCCATTCACGCCGCCGACTATGGAATCGTGGCCCAGACGGTGCCGGCGCCCGGCGGCGGCTACGGCAACTTCGTGATCATCGCCCACGGCAACGGCTATGCCACGCTGTACGCGCACATGAGCCGGTACATCGTCAGGCAGGGACAGCCGGTGCGGCGGGGGGACGTGATCGGCTCGGAGGGCTCGACCGGGTACTCGACCGGACCCCACCTCCACTTCGAGATCCGCTACAACGGCGACTACTCGAACCCCTGCGCCTATCTGGGCTGCTGATGCGCTGGGCTGCCGGCGCCCTGGGGGCGCTGGTGCTGCTGGGGGCGGCCTTCGCCGGCGGCGTTCTCGTCGACCAGAGCTACCCCGAGCAGGTGCCGGTGCTGGGCGCCCACCTCCAGAAGCGGGGCAGCCTGGACCGGGCTGGCCTGGACCAGGCGCTGCGGGTGGTGGAGGCCCACTACTACGACCCCGGCCTGGACTCCTCCAAGTTGTCACGGGGCAGCGTGCGCGGCCTGGTCCAAGCGCTGGGCGACCCCTACACGCAGTATCTGGACCCCACCCAGTTCAGGGCCCAGGAAGACTTCTACGCCGGCCGCCACAACGGCGTGATCGGGATCACGGTCAGCTACGCCGGTGACCGGCCGGTGGTGGCCTCGGTGCTGCCCGGGTCACCGGCCCAGCGGGCGGGGCTGAAGGACGGCGACGTGATCCTGGCCATCGCCGGCACCGACACCGCCGGGCTCACCGCCGACCGGGCCTCGGCCCTGATCCGGGGCCCGATCGGCCGGCCGGTGCTGCTCCGCCTCAGCCGGGACTCATCCCAGCTCGACGTCAGCGTGCAGCGGGCGGACTTCAAGAGCCCCACCGTGCAGTCCCTGCGCCTCGAGGGCGACGTCCTCTACGTCCGCGTCTACGAGTTCGGCGACGACACGCTGCGCGACTTCAACAGCCAGCTCAGGGCCGGCCTGCCGGGTGCCCGCGGCGTGATCCTCGACCTCCGCGACAACGGAGGCGGCCTGGTGGCGGCCGCCCAGGGCATCATCAGCGACTTCGTCGGCCAGGGCGAGGCCTTCGAGCAGAGGGGTCGAGACGGCCAGGTCCACCGGACCCAGGTCAGCGGCGGCCCGGCCGCGCCCGACGTCCAGCTCCTGGTCCTGGTCAACGCCGCCAGCGCCTCCTCGTCGGAGATCACGGCCGGCTCCCTGCAGACCCACGGCCGGGCCCGTCTGGTCGGCACCAGGACGTTCGGTAAGGGTTCGATCCAGGTCGACTACCGGCTGGCCGACGGCGGCGATCTTCACCTGACCGTCGAGCACTGGTTCCTGCCCGGGGGCCGCAGCGTGGACCAGAAGGTGGGCCTGACCCCGGACGTGGCGGTGGACCTGGCCGGCCCAAGGCTCATGTTCGACGTGGCCGAGCCCAGCCGCGGTCACGCCGGCGACACCCAGCTCAACCGCGCCCTCGAGCTCCTCGCCGGCCGCTGACGGGAACTAGACTCTGGGGGCGACCGGGCGGTTAGCTCAGTTGGCTAGAGCGCCTCGCTTACACCGAGGAGGCCGTTGGTTCGAGCCCATCACCGCCCACTCCAGGAGCCCTGATTTCCAGGGTTTGCCCAGGTATTGGAGAGTCGTCAAACCCCCGCCCGCAGCAACATCATGCAGGTGAATGCGCCCACGAGGCAGGCTTCGCCGAGCCCCGCCTTGCTGAATCGCTTCAGTGGCGGTCCGACCGGCCCGACCCACGACGGCGATCACGACCAGCGCAAAGGCGACCGACACCGTGTTGCCGTAAGCGGTCGTGATCGGGTCGGAGATGGCCCGGACCGGACCGAAGACCGTCCCCAACAGGGCGCCCGTGATGACTCCGATGAGGATCGCGATGGGGAATACGACGATCAACCGGGGCACCGGCGCACGCGGCACGGGGTACGCCGCCAGCGCCTGCTGCACTCGTGACTGGCCTCCCTGCGAGCGGTCCTCGGGCCGCGAATCGAGGCGCTGCCCCACCTCCAGCCGGCGGTTCCGGTTGTCAAATCCGCCTCCGACGAGGCCACCTAGGCTGTCGAGCAGGCGATCGCCTGCGCCGGAGTTCTCGAAATCAGCGTGCGGCTCGCGCCTCCCAGCGGCGGCGCAGGGTCGCGCTCGCAAGGTAGCGGACGGACCGGCCGCCCCCGCGGCGTCGAGCCACCCGTCGCGAAGCAGAGGTCGTGGCGCGCGTACACCCTTTCGATCCAGCGCCGGCGTTCGGTCGCCTCGACGATGTACGCCTCAACACAGAACTCAATCCATGGCTGGGCCCGGCCCGGATCAAAGCTCGGTCCCTGGACCCTCTCCAGAACCGCGCAGTACTGGCTGGTATGCCGGCTCAGGTATGGCTCGATGGACACCAATTCCGGGCGCAGGGTCCCCTCCCGTGCCAGTGCCAAGGACTGGATGATGCGGGCGAGGCGTCCATTGCCGTCTCGGAAGGGATGGATGGACACCAGGTTGAGGTGCGCCAAGGCAGCCCGAACGGCCGGATGGGCCGCCGGGGCACGGGAGACGAGCCAGTTGGCCAGCTCCGCGACCAGTGCCGGCACGCGCTCGGCGGTGTGGGGCTGGTAGGCGACTCGACCGGGACCCCGCGTGACGATGACCGGACCCTGGCGAAGTCAGTGGAGTTCCAGCACCCCGTGGGTGGACCACCGGAAGGCGCGATCGTCCGCCAGGACCGCGACCCGATCCATCGCCTGGGCGTAGGCTGCGATGACCCGCCGGGTCTCCTCCGAGCTACCGGCCAGTCGGTGGCCGGCAATGATCTCGACCGTGTCCTCGAGACTGGCCCCGTACCCCTCGATCGACGTCGAACCGACCGCCGCCGGCGAATAATCGAATAATCGTCTATTCACCTATTCGTTACCGACGCTGGGGTGGGGAGCCGAACCGAGCGAGTTAACATCCCGAGTGGCGGCTGGGCGGACCCACCTCGGTCGGGGGGATCCGCCTCGGTCGGGGGGGATCCGCCTTGGTCTGCGGCCGCCATCACCGGCTCCGGCACGATGGCGGCTGGCAGTTGTTAAGGACCGGGGCCGGCAGGTGGAGGGCTTCTCCCCGATGCCCCCGATGTGGTCCGCCAACCCCAAACCCGCTCCCCGCCCGGGCTCAGGAACAACCGGCTGCCGGACCCTGAGCGGTCGGGCGGCGGCGCCCGCTGCTGCGCGATTGTGCTCGGGCCGCCTCCCCATGAAGCGGAGCGGCAGCGGAGCGCCTACGGCGGACCGAAGCCGAAGCGCTTCAGGGTGGCCTCGCCTGCGCCCGACAGGGCGTAGTCGATGAACGCCTGGCCGGCCACCCCGTTGGGGGCTTCCTTGACGAGGGCGATCGGGTAGCGGGCGACCACGTTCTGGTCGTCCGGGATCTGGACCCCCTGGACGCTCTTGCCTCCGGAGCTGACGTCGGTGACGTAGACGATGCCGGCGTCGGCCTCGCCCAGCGAGACCTTGCTGACCACCCGTTTGACGTCCGTCTCCAGGCTGCGCGGCGTGGTCCTGACGCCGGCTCGGGCCAGCACCTGGCCGGCGTAGTTGCCGGCCGGCACGGTGGGGCCGGCGGTGATGTAGATGAGGTCGGGCCGGGCGAGGTCGGTCAGCGTCCGGACGTGCTTGGGGTTGCCCGCGGCCACCACGATCTCCAGCCGGTTGCTGACGAAGTCGCGGGCCGGCCCGGCCAGGAGGCCGCCGGCAGCCGCCTTCTGGATGTTGGGCTGGTCGGCGGCGGCGAAGACGTCCGCGGGAGCGCCCTGCTGGAGCTTGAGCAGGAGGCTGGGAGTGCCCTCGAAGTCGAACTGGACGTTCGCCGCCGCGTGCTGGTGACGGAAGCCGGTGCCCAGCGCGGTGAAGGCGTCGAGCAGGCTGGCCGCCGCGAACACGCTGACGCTGCCCGCCACCGGGTCCGCGCCGCGCGCTGCCGGGGCGGGCGCGCCGCCACAGGCGGCCAGGGCCAGCGCGGTCACCACGGCCAGGGCCGTCGCCCGCGCGGCGCTCACGGCTGGGCGCTCGGGCCGCGACCCGCCCGCGGGGCCGGCCCCGCGGTCAAGTGGCTATGGGCCGTCGTACGTGGCCTCCATCACGCGCCTCGCCAGCTCCCTGATGTCCAGTGCACCCGCGGCATCGGGGTGGCTGGAGATGAACGGCGAGCCGGCGTTGGCGGCGATGTCGAACAGCTCGGAGTGGGGGATGACCATGTCGGGCTGGCGCCCGAAGAACTGCACCGCCTGCTCCCGGCTGACGCCGTGGATGGTGGTCCGGTTGAGGACCAGCAGCTGCTTGGCCGGGGCAGGTTGATCTTCTCCAGCACCTCCATGCAGTCCAGGGTGGCCTTCAGCGAGGGCAGTGAGGCGGCGGTGACCAGCACCACCAGATCGGCCGAGTCGAGAACGGTGAGGTTGCGCTCGGAGAATGAGGCCGGGGTGTCCACCACGAGATGGTCGCTGCGCGAGCGCAGGTGGTCGATGGCGAGCTGGACGGACGGCAGGGTCACCAGCTCGGCCCGTTCCGGGAGGTCGCTGCCGACCACCACCCGCACGTCGTTGGCGTCCCGGCTGACGAATTCCGCGAAGGCCGCGTCATCCACTCGGCCGCCGCCCAGCTGGGGCAGGTCGGCCAGCGTCCGGGCCGGGCGCACGTTGCCGGGCGCACGTTCATGAACAGGGCGGCGTTGCCGAACTCCAGGTTCAGATCGAGGAGGGCGACGCTGGTCGCCGAGCCGGCCGTCAGGGCGACCGCGGTGTTGACCGCCAGCGTGGTGGTGCCGACCCCGCCCTTGCCGTGCATGAACAGGGTGACCCGGCCTCGCTTGGACGCGGCTCCCGGAACCGGTTGGGCGGCCCCGGAGCGGCGCAGCAGCGTCTCCACCTTGACGCCCAGGATGGACAGCTCGATCGGCTTTGGGATGTACTCGTCGGCACCCTCCGCGTAGCCGGCCAGGATGTCGTCGGGCCGCTTCAGGGCCGAGAGCATGATGATCGGCACCCGGGCCGTCTTGTGGTTGCTGCGCAGGCGCTGGGCCAGCTCCAGGCCGCCGATGTTGGGCATGTTGACGTCGGTGATGACCAGGTCCGGAACTTGGTCACGAACTAGCTGAAGTGCCTGCAATCCGTCGGCGGCCAGACCTACGGTGTAGCCGTGTCTCTGCAGGTAGGTGCCGACCAGCTTGCGTATCGAGTCCTCGTCGTCGACGAACAGAATCCTCTCACCGGCCATGTGTGCCCTCGAAAATAGCACCCGGCCCCCGCAGCGCCGGATTCTCCGGCCGCACGGGCTCGAAGCGCCGGCCGGTCGGGCGGTGGTGGAGGCTGCCGGCGAGGACCGCTTCGAGCGCCTGACCCGGCTCGCCCGGCTGGTCTTCGGCGTGCCCGTCGCCCAAATCAGCCGGTTCGATCCCGATCCCCGTGACGGCGACCCCGGGCCCGGGAGCGGGGATTCGGAAGCGGCCTTCGCCGACGCCGCCACGGCCGGTGGCGATGACCCACTGGTGATCGAGGACGCGGGCGCCGATCCTCGCTTCCGAGACCATCCGCTGGTGACCGGCGAACCGTACATCCGCTTCTACGCCGGCCTGCGCCTGCGCGGGCCCGATGGCCGCCGCTGGGGCACCCTGGCGCTGATCGACCAGGCGCACCGCCGTCTCGACGAGGCCGAGCGGCGGACGCTGTGCGACCTCGGCGCTCTGGCCGAGAGCGAGCTGGCCGCGGTCGCGGACCAGGACGCTGTGCGCGCGCGCCTGGAGAGTGAGGCCCACCTGGGGGCGATCCTCAACAGCGTGGGCGAGGCCATCGCCACGCTCAGCGCAACCGGCACCGTGCTCTCGGTCAACGCGGCCGCGGAGAGGATGTTCGGCCACAGCGAGGAAACGCTCATCGGCCAGAGCCTGTCCCGGCTGATCTCTCGCGAGGGCCACCGGTTCTTCATGCGCCGGCTGGGCCCGGTGGCGGCCGGGAGCCGGAGCGCCCCGGTCGAGCTGACCCGGGAGGTGCTCGGGGTCCGAGCCGACGGGGCCCTCTTTCCAATGGAGATGACGGTGACCAGCCTGGTCCGCGACGACCAGCTGATGTACGTGGCCGCGGCGCGCGACATCACGGGTCGCAAGCACGCCGAGGTCGAGGTGGCGACAGCCATGATCGCCCAGCAGCAGGTCAACAGCGAGTTGGAACGGCTCATCCAGGCCAAGAGCGACTTCGTCTCCATGATCAGCCACGAGTTCCGGACCGCCCTCACCGGGATCCAGGGGTTCAGCGAGCTGATGCTCGACGGCGGCTTCAGCGCCAAGGAGATGCGGGAGTACGCCGCCGACATCAACAAGGATGCCCACCGCCTCAACCGGATGATCGACGAGGTCCTCGACATCGAGCGGCTGGAATCCGGGCGGATCACGCTCAACCTGGAGCCGGCCGACCTCTCCGAGATACTGCGCGAAGCGGCCGCTCGGGCCGCGGCCGCGGGCGCCGCCAGGCACCGGGTGGAGCTGGAGCTGGCCGAGGTGCCGGCGGTCTGTGCCGACCGCGACAAGCTGACGCAGGTCGTCTCCAACCTGCTCAACAACGCCATCAAGTACTCGCCCGACGGTGGCTACATCTGGATCCAGAGCCGCCGCGACGGGCCGCTGGCCCACGTCCGGGTGTCCGACCAGGGCCTCGGCATCCCGCGCGAGCTGCTGGACACCATCTTCGAGCGCTTCACCCGGGCCGACGGCAACCGGCTGCGCCACATCAACGGCACCGGCCGCGGGCTGCCGATCGCAAAGCAGATCGTGGCGCTGCATGGCGGCACCATCTGGGCCGAGAGCCAGGGCGCCTCCGGGTCCACCTTCCACTTCACGGTCCCGCTCGTCGAGAACTGACCCGGCGACCGGGCCGGCGCGGCCGGGGCGGCAGCTAAAATCAGCTGCCGGTGGGCCGAGGTAGCTCAGCTTGGTAGAGCACCGCACTGAAAATGCGGGTGTCCCCAGTTCAAATCTGGGCCTCGGCACCATCCGCCAGCCGTGCGCCGGGCCCGCGGCCGCCACGGACGGCGCCCGGCCCGCTTGGTCAAACTGACGCGGAGGATGGACGCCCAGCGACCCCGAGCGCAGCCGCCGCCGGCAGGGCCGTGAGCGCAGGCCCGGCAGGGCGCGAGCGCCTGCCCGTGCTGCTGGCCATCCCGGCCGCGATCGGGGCCGCGTTCTTCATCCTGCCGCTGGTGGGTCTCCTGCTCCGAGCGCCCTGGGGAGACGCCCTCCGCGACCTGGCGGCGCCCGAGACCCTGGAGGCGCTCCGGCTCTCCCTGGTCGCCTCCCTGAGCGCCACCGCGCTCTCCCTGGTGCTGGGGGTGCCCCTGGCCTGGATCTACGCCCGCCTCGAGTTTCCGGGCCGCACCCTGCTCCGGGCGCTCACCACGCTGCCCATGGTGCTGCCGCCGGTCGTCGGCGGCCTGGCCCTGCTGCTGGCCTTCGGCCGCCGCGGCTTCGCCGGCGCCTGGCTGAGCGCCGGGCTGGGGCTGACGCTGCCGTTCACCACGGCGGGCGTGGTGATGGCCGAGACCTTCGTCGCCATGCCCTTCCTGGTGCTGACGGTGGAGTCCGGCCTGCGCTCCATGGACACCCGCTACGAGGAGGCGGCCCGCACCCTGGGGGCCGGCCGCTGGACCGTCTTCCGGCGGGTGACGCTGCCGCTGATCGGGCCCTCGCTCTTCGCCGGCGCCGTCCTCTGCTGGGCCCGGGCCCTCGGCGAGTTCGGCGCCACCATCACCTTCGCCGGCAATTTCCCGGGCCGCACCCAGACCATGCCGCTGGGGGTCTACCTGCTCCTGGAGACCAACCCCGGGGCATCGATCGTCCTCAGCCTGCTGCTGCTGCTGGTTTCGCTGGCCGTGCTGGTCGGCCTGCGCGACCGCTGGCTGGGGTCGGCGTGAGCCTCGAGGCCGGCGTCCGCCTCCGCCTGGGCAGCCTGGACCTGGAGGCGTCGCTGGCGGTGGAGGAGGGCGAGGTGGTGGCGCTGCTCGGTCCCAACGGGGCCGGCAAGACGACCCTCCTGCGCGTGCTGGCCGGGCTCCAGCCCCTGGCCGGCGGCCGCGTGCTGCTGGACGGTCGGGTGCTCGAGGACGCCGCCACCGGAGCCTACGTGCCCCCCGAGCGGCGGCCGATCGGGGTGGTGTTCCAGGACTACCTGCTCTTTCCCCACCTCTCGGCGCTGGAGAACGTCGAGTTCGGGCTGCGCTCACGGGGCACACCCCGGGCGCAGGCGCGCGAGGAGGCGCGGCGCTGGCTGGGTGAGGTCGGCCTCGGTGGCCACGGCGGGGCTCGGCCGGCCCACCTCTCGGGCGGCCAGCGCCAGCGCGTGGCCCTGGCCCGGGCGCTGGCGACCTCGCCCCGGCTGCTGCTCCTGGACGAGCCGATGGCGGCCCTGGACGCCAGCACCAGGGCCCAGCTGCGGCGCGACCTGCGCCGCCTGCTGGCCGGCTTCCGGGGCGTCCGCCTGCTCGTCACCCATGACCCGCTCGAGGCGGTCACCCTGGGCGGTCGGATGGTGGTCCTGGAGGCGGGCCGGGTGGTCCAGGCGGGGTCGGCGCGCGAGATCACCGAGCGGCCGCGCTCCCGGTACGTGGCCGACCTGGTCGGCACCAACCTGCTGCGGGGCCGGGTGACCGGGCGCGACGGCCTGGTCGAGCTGGAGGCCGGTGGCCGGCTCAGGGCGCTGGGTGCGCCCTCGGGCGAGGTCTTCGCCAGCGTCCATCCGCGGGCGGTCGCCCTCTACCGGGAGCGGCCCGCGGGGACCCCCCGGAATGTCTGGAGCGGGCGCCCGGAGTCGATGGAACTGCTCGGCGACCGGGTCCGGGTCAGGGTCGCCGGCTCCCCCTCGATCGTGGCCGAGGTGACCCCGGCCGCGGTCCAAGAACTCCGGCTGGGCGAGGGCGGGGAGGTGTGGGTCTCCGTCAAGGCGACCGAGGTCGAGGTCTACCCGGCGTGATCGGCGCCCGCGGCCCGGAACCCGCGCGGGACTCCGGCCGGGGGTGGCTGGTGGTCGCCGCCGCGTTCACGTCGATGTTCACGGTCTTCGGGATCGCGTACAGCTTCGGGGCTTTCTTCCGGCCAATGGCCCGCGAGTTCGGCGCCGGCAGTGGAGCCACCTCCCTCGTGTTCGGGATCACCGCCTTCCTCTACTTCGGGCTGGGAGCCCTGACCGGGGCGGTCGCCGACCGGATCGGGCCCCGCCGGGTCCTCATGGTGGGGGCCGCGGTGCTGGGGGGCGGCCTGCTCCTGACCTCGGTCGTGCCCGCTCTCTGGGTCGGATACCTGACGTACGGGGTCGGGGTCGGGATCGGCACCGCCTGCGGCTACGTGCCGATGGTGGCCGCGGTGGGCGGCTGGTTCGACAGACGGCGCTCCTTGGCGATCGGCGTGGCGGTGACCGGGATCGGCTTCGGCACCCTCAGCGTGGCGCCGCTGGCGGCCGCCCTGATCGCGCGCTACGGCTGGCGCCACACGTACGTGATCCTGGGCGTGGCCGGCTTCGCCGTCCTCGCCGCCTGCGCCGCCGCCGCCGAGCGCCCCCCGGTGCCGCCGGGCGCCCCCCGCCCCCCGGGCCGGGCCCTGCGCACCCGGGAGTTCGGGCTTCTCTACTGCTGCGGCCTGCTCACCTCGCTGGCGCTCTTCGTCGCCTTCGTGCACCTGGTGCCCTACGCGGCCGGCAGGGGCGTGGCGCCGGTCCCGGCGGCGGCGCTGATCGGGGTGATCGGGGCGGGCAGCATCGTCGGACGCCTGGGCCTGGGCGCGGTGGCGGACCGGCTCGGCGCTGTGCGCACGTTCCAACTGGCACTCGGCGTGCTCGGCTCCAGCTACGCGCTCTGGCTGCTGGCGCCGGGGTACGCCGGTCTGGTGGCGTTCGCGGCCGTGCTCGGGGCCGGGTACGGGGGCTGGGTGGCGCTGTCCCCGTCGGTCATGGCCGAGCTCTACGGCCCCGAGGGCCTGGGCGGCTCGGTGGGCGCCCTCTACACGTCGGCGGCCCTCGGCTCGCTGCTGGGGCCGCCGGCGGCCGGCCTGCTGGTGGACGCCACCGGCGACTACCGGCCGGCCATCGTGGCCGCGGTCGTGCTCTCCGTCCTGTCGCTGCTGGTGGTCGCCCCGCTGCCCGCCCGGCGTGTACATTCGAGGTCGGAAAGCATGAGTGTCGAGCAGGAGGTTATCGATGGCGGGAGTTGACGGGGTCGAGGTCAGAGGCGCGGTTGCGGGACGCCAGGAGGCGATCATGTCCGACCCGGCGCTGGCCTTCGTGGCCGCCCTCCAGCGCCGCTTCAACCCCCGCCGGGAGGAGCTGCTCAGAGCCCGGACCGAGCGGGCCGGGCGGATCGCCGCCGGCGAGATGCCGGACTTCCTGCCCGAGACCCGCCAGGTCCGGGACGGCGACTGGACCACCGTGGCACCCCCGGCCGACCTCAAGGACCGGCGGGTCGAGATCACCGGCCCGGTGGAGCGGAAGATGATGATCAACGCCCTCAATTCCGGGGCCCGCGTCTTCATGGCCGACTTCGAGGACGCCAACTCGCCGACCTGGGCCAACAACCTCGACGGCCACGTCAACCTGATCGACGCCATCGAGGGCACGATCGAGTTCCGCAATCCGGACGGCAAGGAGTACCGGCTCGCCGAGCGGACCGCCTACCTGATGGTCCGGCCCCGGGGCTGGCACCTCAACGAGAAGCACCTGCTGATCGACGGCGAGCCGGTTTCCGGCAGCCTCTTCGACTTCGGGATGTACGTATTCCACAACGCCCAGCGCCGGCTCGCCAGGGGCCTGGGCACGTACTTCTACCTGCCCAAGCTGGAGAGCCATCTCGAGGCCCGGCTCTGGAATGAGGTCATGGCTCACGCCGAGCAGGAGGTGGGCGTACCGAGCGGCACCATCCGGGGCACCGTGCTGGTCGAGACGATCCTGGGCGCCTTCGAGATGGACGAGATCCTCTACGAGCTGAGGGAGCACTCGATGGGGCTCAACGCCGGGCGCTGGGACTACATCTTCAGCGTGGTCAAGAAGTTCGCCCTCAGCTCGGACAAGCTGCTCCCGGACCGCGGCCTGGTCACCATGACCGTGCCCTTCATGCGCGCCTACACCGAGCTCCTGGTCAGGACCTGCCACCGCCGGGGCACCTTCGCGATGGGGGGGATGGCGGCCTTCATCCCCAGCCGCCGGGACGAGGAGGTCAATCGCAACGCGATGGAGAAGGTGCGCGAGGACAAGGAGCGGGAGGCCGGCGACGGCTTCGACGGGACCTGGGTGGCCCATCCCGACCTGGTGGCGCTGGCGACCGAGTGCTTCGACGCCGTCCTGGGCGACCGTCCCAACCAGGTCGACAGGCGCCGCGACGAGGTCCGGGTCGAGGCCTCGCAGCTGATCGACACAGTTATCCCGGGCAGCCAGATCAGCGAGGAGGGCGTCCGCCAGAACGTGAGCGTGGGGATCCAGTACCTGGAGTCGTGGCTGCGGGGCAACGGCGCCGCCGCCATCAACAACCTGATGGAGGATGCGGCCACTGCCGAGCTCTCGAGATCGCAGGTCTGGCAATGGGTCCACCACCGCGCCGGCCTGGCGGGCGGCGGCCATGTCACCCCCGAGCTGGTGCGCCGGATCGAGGACGAGGAGCTGCAGAGGCTGCGCGAGGCGTATGGGGAGGAGGTCTACGCCAAGGGCCAGTTCGACCGGGCCCGAGAGATTTTCGAGCGGGTCGCCCTCTCCGACGACTTCGTGGAATTCCTGACCCTGCCCGCCTACGACCTGATCGACTGACCTGCTGCAGCGGCGGCCGGCCCGCCGCTCCGGGACCCTACGCCTCGGGCGTCGGGGCTCCCGGCGCCTCCGGCGCCCACGGCCCGCTCAGCACCTCGCAGTTGCCGGGGCCGGCGCCGGGTTCCACCTGCTGCGCCTTGACGTAGCGGTCGATGGCAGTGCTGGCGGTGTAGAGGGAGCGGATCGCCAGCTCGAGTGCGGCCTCCCGGAACCGCTGGTCATCGGAGTCACGGCTCTCCTCGAGGAGGTCAGCGCTCTCGAACAGCACGTTGCTGAGACCGGCGAAGTCGAATGGCCGGATGCTCTCGCCCTCCGCCATGCGCCGGACCCGGTGCAGCTCAAGGATTCCCATTGACTATCAATCTGTGGCCGGCCGCCGACGGATCGACTGCGACCCTCGAAACTTTGGGCACAAGTTCGGTGACCAGCCCGGCGCCCGGCCGAGCTCGCATATTCCGGCGCCCATCGCCGCCGCACTCAACCTTACGCCACCAACCCGAAGATTGCGGCGGCCGCCCGCGCCACTTACTTGGGAGGCTTGCCCGGCAGCCGCCGCCACTGGCGGGGCCCGACCCCGGCGCTGGGATTGTCGGGCACGAAGGGAACCATGGCCGCCTCGACCATGCAGAGGTCCTTGCGCACCACGCTGCGCTCGGCGTCCGCATGCTCCACGACCACGGTCCGCTCCAGTACCGCCCGAACCCGAACCGGCTCGCCGTTGACGAGGGCGTCGAACCCGGCCGCGACCTCGTGGTTCTCGGGTGGGGTGATGCTGGCGAGGGTGACGAGTTCTGCGGTGCTGCTCATGCGGGACCTCCGGAGGGCGTGGGGAGAAAAGCGACTCTGGGAACTGGAGAAAGCGCCGGCCGCGCGTGCCGGACGACCAATTTTACCAGAAGGCCGGACGGGCCCTCGGAAGCCCGGGCCCGGGCAGAGAACCGGCCTGCACTGGTCCGGCTCTCCCTGGTGATCGGCCGGCCGGGTGCCGGCTACGCGGCATCCTCCCGCGCGGCCTGGCGGTTGCGCCGTGCGGCCTCGCGGCCCCGGCGGGCGGCGTAGCGGGCGGCGATCGGGCCGTAGCGGATGTCGGTCGGGTTGACCAGGCAGCGGCGGCGGTTGACCAGGATCTTGGGTTCGCCGGGGGCCGGTTCGACGACGGCCGTGCGCTCGAGCACCGCCGTCACCCACACCCGCAGGCCGTCGACGGTGGCCGGGAAGTCGGGCAGGATCTCGACTTCGCTCTCGTGCGTGACCCGGTCGAGGCTGACAGGAGGGGCGGTGCTGCTAGCTGACATGACAGGAAAGGTATCACATCTTGTCCTCACGCGGTGCACCTGGCAGGCTACATGCGGGTGCGAGCTTTCTCCCCGTCGCTGGGCTGGCGGCGGCCCGTGGTCCGGCCCCGGGCCCGGTGCTCCCAGGCCACATAGAGGGCGGCGGCGACGATGATCAGCAGGATCAGAAAGGGCAGCAGGTGGACCGGGACCAGCCGAAACAGGAACCGGCTGCGGGGTCCGAGGGCGCGTCCCAACTCGAGGAAGATGGCCGCCCAGATCGCCGACGAGAACAGGACGCAGGGCACGAAGATGCGCCGGGGCACCTCGAAGATGCCCGCGAAAGCGGAGAGCACGATGCGCATGCCCGGAATGTGGCGGCCGATGATGATGGCCCAGGGTCCCCAGCGCCGGAACTGGGTCTCGGCCCGCTCCAGGCGGCCGGGGTTGAGGCCGATGTAGCGGCCGAAACGGACCACGAAGGGGTGGCCGAAGCGGCGGCTGAACGTATACAGGCAGAGGCTCCCGGAGACGGCGGCACTGATCACCGCCACGTAGGCCAGCGGGTAGGGGATCGCGCCGGTGGTCGTGAGGTAGCCCCCGAGGGCGACCGCCACGTCGCCGGGGGCGGGCAGGGGTACGCCCAGCTCCTCGGCGAAGATGACCAGGAACAGGCCCAGCGATTGGTGATCGCGGACGAAGTGGCCGAGTCCCCGCGAGAGCGGCCGGAACCACTCCGGCGTCTGCAGCCAGCCCGGGATGTTGGAGTGGATGGCGAGGAGGAGGGCAAGCATGGATGTGGTCCGCGAGGCTGGGGTCAGAGTACAGGACCGCCCGCGATCTCCCGTCTCCGGCGGCGCTCTCTAGACCAAGTCTAGACGGCCGGCAGGACCGGGAGCAGGGCCGGCTCGTGGGCGGCCGCCGGCAGGCCGTCCAGCTCCCCCGGGTCGCCCCATCGGACCTCCACCCCGAACGTGGCGGCGAACTGGGTGGGATACTCGCGAGCCGCCTCGGCGACCGTCACCGAGGGTCCGCCCAGCGCGGCAACCGAGGTGGCCCGCTTGCCCTCCAGCCCGCAGGGGACGATGCCCGCGTTGAAGACCTCGAGGTCGGTGCTGAGGTTGAGTGCGAACCCGTGGCTGGTCACCCGCTGGTTGAGCTTGACCCCAATCGCCGCCACCTTGGCGCCACCGCTCCAGACCCCCGTGAGGCCCCGGGCACCGGCCTCGGACTCCAGCCCCAGCCGGGCCAGATAGGCGACCAGCGAGGTCTCCAGGCCGCGGATGTGGAGCAGGATGTCGCTGCCCAGGCGAGGCAGGTCGAGGATGGGGTAGCCGGTGAGCTGGCCGGGGCCGTGATAGGTGGCGTCACCGCCGCGGTCGACCCAGACCACGTCGACCCCACGGGCGCGGCACACGGTCTCGGGCCAGAGCAGGGCCGACCCGTCGCCGCGACGGCCGATTGTGAAGACCGGGGGATGCTCGAGCAGCAGCAGCGTGTCCGGCTGCCGTCCCGCCCGCACCGCCGCAACCACCGCGCGCTGCAGGTCCCAGGCCTCGCGGTAGGGGGTTGAGCCCAGCCAGTAGGCCCGCACCACCGGGGGCGGGATCGCCGTCCGGTCACCCAGGAGGGGCACCTCAGCCCGCGAGCCGGCCCCGGCGGGCCACCGGGACCTGCTCGTCGGCGTGGTAGGAGCTGCGCACCATGGCGCCCGACTCCACGTGCTCGAAGCCCATCTCCGTCGCCCTCGCCTTCAGCTCGACGAACTCCTCCGGCCGGTAGTAGCGTTCCAGCTCGATGTGCTTACGGGTCGGTCGCAGGTACTGACCCACTGTCAACACGTCGATGCCGTGCTCGCGCATGTCCCGGAAGACTCCGAGCAGCTCCTCGCGGGACTCGCCGAGGCCGACCATCACCCCGCTCTTGGTGACCATCCCGGGCGCGTCCGCCTTGACCTGGCGGAGCAACTGGAGGCTGCGTTCGTAGACCGCCTTGGGCCGGACCCGGGCGTAGAGGCGGGGCACCGTCTCGGTGTTGTGGTTGAAGATGTCGGGGCCGGCCAGGGTCACCGTCCGGATCGCCTCCTCATCGCCCTGGAAGTCGGGCGTCAGCACCTCGATCGAGGTTCCGGGGCTGCGCCGGCGGATGGCCCGGATGGTGCGCGCGAAGATCTCCGAGCCGCCGTCCCGGAGGTCGTCCCGGTCGACCGAGGTGATGACGGCGTGGCGCAGTCCGAGCTGGGCGACCGAGTCGGCGACGCGCACCGGCTCGGTGATGTCGAACTCGGTGGGCCGGCCCGAGGTGACAGCGCAGAAGCGGCAGGCCCGGGTGCAGACGGCGCCCAGGATCATGAAGGTGGCCGTGCGCCGGTTCCAGCAGTCGTAGATGTTGGGGCAGCGCGCCTCCTCGCACACCGTGTGCAGGCGCTGCTCGGTTACCAGTTGCTTCAGCTGCTTGAAGTTCTCGCCCTCGTGGACACGAACCTTGATCCACTCCGGGATTCGGCGGGCGGGCGGGATGGTCTCAGTCATGGTCGCTGCGTCCTCTCAACTCTGATCAGAGGCGAAGTGAGGCCGGGGTCCAGCTCTCGAGCTTCTGCCGAATACGGCCGAGGAACTGGCCCGCCATCATGCCGTCGATGATGCGGTGGTCGAAGGCCAGGCACATATTCATGATGTGCCGGACCGCGATCCCGTCGCCGATCACCACCGGGCGGCGCACGATCGATTCGGTGGTCAGGATCGCGGCCTGGGGCTGGTTGATGATCGGCTGGCTGGCGACCGAGCCGGTGGCGCCGGTGTTGTTGAGGGTGAAGGTGCCGGCCTTCACGTCGTCGGTCCGCAGCTGCTTGGTCCGGGCCCGCTCCACGAGGTCGGCGATCGAGCGCGCCAGGTCGCTGAAACCGAGCCGGTCGGCGTCCCTCACCACCGGCACGATCAGGCCGTCCGGGATGGCGACGGCGATCCCCAGGTTGACGTACTTCTTGAGCAGGACGCCGTCGTCGGTCCAGGTCGAATTGAGCCACGGGTACTCAGCCAGCGCCTCCGTGAGCGCCTGGATCACGAAGGGCAGGTAGGTCAAAGAGACGCCGTTGCGGTTGCGGAAGCCCTCCTTCTCCGCCTCGCGGTAGCGCACCAGCTCGGTGACGTCCACCTCCTGAAGCGTCCAGGCGTGAGGCGAGGTGGCAAGGCTGCGGCTCATGTGCTCGGCGATCGAGCGCCGCATTGCCCCCAGCCGGACCAGCTCCTCGCGGGCCCCGTCCACCGTGACCGGGGCCGGAGCCGGCGCGGTTGCAGAGGGTGCGGTTGCCACTGGAGCCGTTGCCTCCGGAGCCGCTGCCGGAGCCTCCGGAGCGGCCCCCGGAGCCGAGGTGGCCCCCCCGGCCTCGACGAAGGCGAGCACGTCGTCCCGGGTCACTCGGCCGCCGTCGCCGCTGCCGGTGATCGTTGCCGGGTCGATTCCGTGCTCCTCGGCCAGGCGGCGCACGGCCGGGCTGAACCGGCGCCGGGCGCTGCCGTCCGCCGCCACCTCGGACTCCCCGCTCGCGTCCGGCGCGACCACGGCCTCGGGGCCTGGGTCGGGAGCCGGAGTGGGGGTGGGCGGGGTCGGGGTCTCGGTGACGGCGCCCTCCACCTCCATCTCAGCCAGCACCGTGCCGATCGCGACGGTGGCGCCCTCGGCCACTCCGATCCGGGTCAGCACGCCCTCGAAGGGCGAGGGGATCTCGGCGTTGACCTTGTCCGTCACAACCTCGACGAGCGGTTCGTCGCGCTTGACGTGGTCGCCCTCCTTCTTCAGCCACTTGTCGACAGTGCCCTCGGTGACGGACTCGCCGAGCTGCGGCATCTTGACGGGGGCGACGCCCATGCGCTAAGTCTCCTCTCTCAATCGGCGGAACATGGAGGCGACGCCCAGAATCGAACTGGGGATGGAGCTTTTGCAGAGCTCTGCCTTACCACTTGGCTACGTCGCCGCTCCGACCCCCGATTCTATATAGGTGGGCATGGACCGAACGGTCGCGGACGCGCTGGCCCGGCTGGCCGCGGGGGTGGTGGTGATCGGCACCGCCGGCCGCTCCGGCTTCCGGGGCCTGACCGCGACCAGCTTCACCGCGGTGTCGGCCGAGCCGCCCCTGGTGATCGTCTGCGTGGATAGCCTGGCCCAGTCGCGGGACGCCGTCGCCCGGGCGGGCTCGTTTGGGGTGAGCGTCCTGGAGCGCTCGCAGGAGTTCGTGGCCGAGCGCTTCGCGGGCCGGGCGCCCCTGGTCGACCCGGCCTGGCTGGACGTGCCCCACGAGGTCGGGGCCAACGGCGCCCCCCTGGTCCGGGGCGCCGTCGCGTGGCTGGAGTGCCGCCTGGAGCAGCTGCTGCCGGCCGGCGACCACGACATCGCGGTGGGCCGGGTGACCGCGGCCACCACCCTCCCCGGGGAGCCCCTGGTGCTGTGGGATCGAGCCTTCTGGAGCCTCGGTTAGCCGGGCCGGCTCAGTAGGGGAGGTCGTCCTCGTCCATCCCGAAGTGGTGGCCGACCTCGTGGAGCACGGTGCGCCGGACCTCGGTGACCAGCGCCGTCCAGCTCTCGCACTGGACCTCGTGGGCGTCCTTGTACACGGTCACCCGCGGCGGCAGGCCGCCCCGCTCCAGCGCGGTGGCGCCGTCGTAGTGGCCGAGGGCGCCGTCCGCCGACCGTGCGGCGACGACGAACTCGATATCCTCCAGGTACGGCTGGAACTCGGCCGGGATCGTGCCCAGCGCCTCCAGAACGGCGGCTTCGAAGCGGTCCAGGCTAACGCGCATCAGGGGGCAAGGATGGCTCAAATCTCCAACGTTGTGGTCGTCGGCGCGGGCACCATGGGCTCCCAGATCGCCCTCCAGATCGCCCTCAGCGGCCGCCACCAGGTGGCCCTGGTGGACTCCTCCCCGGAGGCGCTGGAACGCGCCCAGGACCAGCAGCGCAAGCTCGTGGAGCGCTCGGTCGAAAAGGGCCGGCTGACCGCTGAGCAGGGCCAGGAGGCCTTGGGCCGGATCCGCACCGGTGGCGACCTGGGCGTGGCGGCGGCCGCCTCCCAGATGGCGATCGAGGCGATCTTCGAGAACCTGGACGCCAAGCTGGAGGTGTTCCGCCGCCTCGATGCCGCTCTGCCTGCGGGCGCGATCCTGGCCAGCAACTCCAGCACGATCGCGATCTCGCGCCTGGCCGAGGCCACGGGACGAGCCCAGGACTGCTGCAACATGCACTTCTTCCACCCGGTCACCGTGATGCAGCTGTGCGAGGTGGTGCGGGGCCCGCAGACGTCCGACCGGACGGTGGAGGCCGCCATGGAGTTCGTGCGCGGGATCGACCGGGTGCCGGTGCTGATCAACAAGGAGGTGCACGGCTTCATCGTCAACCGAATCCTCTTTGCGGCCGCCGAGGAGGCGTTCCATCTCCTCGAGGGCGGGTACGCGTCGGTCGAGGACATCGACACCGCGGTCCGCAAGGGCCTGAACTGGCCGATGGGGCCGTTCGAGGTGCTCGACTTCAGCGGCCTGGACATCTTCTTCGGAGCGCTGGAGGATCGGGCCGGGGCCGAGGGCGGGCCGGGCGCGCCGGCCGCGCTGCGGGAGCGGATCGAGCGGGGCGAGCTCGGCCGCAAGAGCGGCAGGGGCTTCTACGATTACCCCCGGGCGGGAGATATAGATGATTGATTCCGAATTCGCGGTGGGAGACTTGGTTCCCAGGTGCCCGAGATCGTGGCCGGGCGCCGAGGACCGGAGGATGCGCGCCAGACGTGCGTGATGAGAGGACCGTAGAAGCCCGGCCGCGAGATGGGGTGCAGGGGGACCAGGGATCCGCTGTGGATTTGGAATCAATCATCTAGATGGATACGGTCCGGCTGGGAAGGAGTGGGCTCCGGGTCAGCCGCCTGTGCCTGGGCACGATGATCTTCGGCACCCAGGTCCCCGAACCGGAGGCGGGCGCTGTGATGGACCGGGCCGCCGAGCTGGGGATCGACTTCTTCGATCTGGCCGACGTGTACCCGGTGCCGTCGAGCCCGGAGACAGCGGGACGGACCGAGGAGATCGTCGGCCGCTGGCTGCATGGCCGGCGCGCCCCGATCACCGTGGCCACCAAGTGCGTGAACCGGGTCGGCCCCGGCCTCAACGATGCGGGCGGCGGCCGCAAGCACGTGATCGAGGCCTGCGAAGCTTCGCTGCGCCGGCTCCGGCGCGAGCGGGTGGACGTGTTCTACCTTCACCACTCCGACCTGGACGCCCCGTACGACGAGACGCTGGAGGCGCTGGACCGGCTGGTGCAGGACGGCAAGGTGCACCACCTCGGCGTGTCCAACTTCGAGGCCTGGCAGCTGGGGCTGGCGCTGGCCTTGATCGCGGAGCACCGGCTGGCCCGGCTCACAGTCGTCCAGCCCCGCTACAACCTGCTCTCCCGGACGTACGAGCGGGACCTGCTGCCGCTCTGCCGGGAGGCCGGCCTGGGGGTGGCTCCCTACAATCCGCTGGGCGCCGGCATGCTGACCGGCAAGTACCGGCGGGGCCAGGAGGTGCCCGAGGAGTCCCGCTTTGCGCGCGGCGACTACGGCCGGATGTACCAGCGCCGGTACTGGTCGGACCGCATGTTCGATGTGACCGAGACCGTCGCGGCGGTGGCGGCCGAGGCGAGGGCCACGGCCGCCCAGACCGCGCTCGCCTGGCTGCTGGCCCGGCCCGGCGTCACGACCCCGATCGTGGGCGCCTCCCGGCCGGACCAGCTTGACGAGACGGTCAAGGCCCTGGACCTGAGGCTCAGCGAGGCCCACACCCAGCGTCTGGACGAGGTCTCCCAGCCCTTCGCGTAGCGGCGGAGCCTGGACCTCGCGGGCTGGCGGCGCGCCGGGGCCCTATGTTGGGCGGGCGCGGGTGTGGCGGAATTGGCATACGCAGAGGTCTTAAACACCTCGGCCTGCAAAGGTATGTGGGTTCGACTCCCACCACCCGCTCCTATTGTCCGAGACCCGGAGAGCACCATTCGGGGACAGATGTCCCCGCTTCTAGGGGGCGGGCTTCCGAGCGCGGATGTAGGCGCTGCCGACCTTGCCCTCGTCTCCCGGCATCGTCTGGATTGAGTGAACCTCGATCTCGGTCGGGAAAGCCGGCCTCAAGCATTGTCGCCCTGTACTCGTCAACTGGACTGGTCCCCGAGATGCAGCCCGCCCAGGAGTCAACCTGCTTCTTGAGCTGGGGCGCCAGTGCCTCGATCTCCACCATGTCTGCCACAGCAAACAGGCCGCCTGGCCGCAGGACTCGGAATGCCTCCCTGATGACGGCGCCCTTGTCCTCGGCGAGATTGATTACGCAGTTGGAGATGACGACGTCGACTGAGGATTCCGGGAGGGGAATGTTCTCGATCGTGCCCTTCAGAAAGGTCGCGTTGGAGATCCCGGCCTTGTCTCGATGCCCATTTGCCACCTCAAGCATTTCGTCGGTCATGTCGACGCCGTAGGCGTGACCCCCCGGCGCCACGCGCCTCGCCGAGAGGAGCACGTCGAGGCCGGCACCGGAGCCCAGGTCGAGCACCACCTGTCCGGGCTCCAGTCTGGCCAGCAGGGTTGGGTTGCCGCACCCCAAGCTGACGCCCTCGGTCAGGCCGACCTGCGCCAACTCCTCAGCGCTGTAGGCGCCCCGGCAGCCGCAGTCGGAATTGTCTCCGCAGCAGCCGGCGGCTGCGTCGGCCGTGTTGATCACGGCGATCTGCTTCGCCGCCTGTGCATACCTGGATCTGACCGCTTCGGGGATCTCGTTCATTCCTCGGCTCCTGATCAATTGATGTTTGTCAATGGGCTGCACGATAGCACAAGCTATAGAAGACTGTAAATGGGTTGCGTTATGATCGGTCTCGTGACCGTCAAGGAACTCTCGGTAGTCCGTCAGCGCGGCACTTGCTGCGAGCTGCCCCAGGTCGACTCCAACTGGGCTGAGTCGACCGCCGATGTGCTCAGGGCCCTGGCCGATCCCACCAGGCTCACGATGCTGGCCTCACTCTGGCGGGCGGAGGCGCCTGTCTGCATTTGTGACTTCACCGCTGCCTTCGAGCTGAGCCAGCCGACCATCTCCCATCACATGGGCAAGCTGAAGGACGCGGGCCTCGTAGAGTCCGAGAAGCACGGAATTTGGGTCTACTACCGGATCCGATACGGCCTTCCGCAGCCGACGTGCCGACTGCTCGCGCAGCTGCTCGATGAACGCCGGTTGAGCCCGAATGACCGCCCCACCGGGGCGCCGGCGGCGACCATCCGGTTTGATGCGGGCGGCCGGCAAGGCTGATCGGCCGAACCAGTCGCCTGCTCTCCTTGGGCGACACGCGGGCCCTGCCGGGCGATCCTGGAGACGGCTGCCATCTCCATCAACTGATTAACTAGGCTGAGTTGAGCGAGGTGGATGGTGGGCCGCGGCGGGGCCGCACCCCGATGAGGCGGCGCCAGGAACTCGTGGAGGGGGCCTTCCAGCTGATCGCCCAGCGCGGGTTCGAGGGTCTGCGAACCCGCGACGTGGCAGCCAGGGCCGGCGTCAACATCGCGACCTTTCACTACTACTTCCCGACCAAGGAATCGCTGATCGGGGCGGTGGTCGAGCACGCGATGGCGCGCTTTCGGTCGACCCTCGAGCCGCTTGGTTCGCCGGCGGACCAGCTTCGCAACCACCTCCGGGCGGTCCGGCACCTGCTGATCATGGAACCAGAGGTGGGCCTGGTCATGGGCGAGCTGGCGCTGCGATCTGCCCGTGACCAAACCATCGGCGCTCTCACCGGCGCCACCAACGACGCCTGGTACCGGGTCATTCGCGGCCTGCTTCGCCGGGCCGTGAAGGCCGGCCAGCTGCGCGCGGACGTCGACATCGACCACGTGGCGGCACTGGTGATGGCGACGATGGCGGCGATGACGCTGCCGACGATGAGCGGGCAGCGCAGCGATCAGGCTCTCCAGCAGCTCGAGAAGTGGCTTGGCATTGTACCCAATCAAGTGATTGATCGAATCTGCTAGACTGAATTCTCGCGCCGCTGGTCGAGATAGGAGGATGCCATGACCCCCGGTGCCGAGTCGAAGGTCCGGATACCCGGCTTTGTCCGGTTCTTTGATCCGATCGCGAAGCGCCTGCTCGGCGCGGGAGTCGGGATGGGCCCGAATGCGCTGCTCACCGTGCGCGGGCGCAAGAGCGGCTCACCGAGGACCACGCCGGTTGCGCTGGTCGAGTTGGACGGGTGGCGCTGGATCCAGGCTCCCTTCGGCGAGGTCAACTGGGTGCGCAATCTGCGCGCATCCGGCGAGGCGACGCTGGCGGTCGGCCGGCGCGCGGAGTCGGTCGCGGCCACCGAACTCGGCACCGACGAGGCGCGGACCTTCTTCGCCGACGTCCTGGCGCCCAGCTTCCGCCGCGTCCCCGCGCCCGTCCGGTGGACCCTGGGCTCGCTGCTCGGCATGGGCGACATCCTCCGGGACCCGGCCCGAGCAGCCCGCGAGCATCCCGTCTTCGAGCTGCGCGTGAGGCCTCGCTCGGCGTAGCCGGCCGAGCCAGCGGGCCCTTCGAATCGGGCCCGCGATTACATGCCGCTGGCGAACTCGCCGGTCGTCTCGAGGACGGCCAGGCCCTCGCGCTCGGACTTCCGCCCCGTCAGCTCCTCGACGTACTGGAAGCGGGGGGTCCTGATCGCCCAGGCTTCGTTGTCGATCAGGCGCTGGCCCCAATCCGGGTTCTTGCGCCGTTGCTCGCGGGCGGCCTGGAGAGAGGCGGACATCAGCGTGATGCCCTCCAGCCCGGGCAGCCGTCCGATCTTGTCGTCGATCGCCAGCAGCGATCTCTCGCCCTCGTCGTCGTCGAACAGGTAGAGCGCCAGGGCGTCCACCTCCTCCTGGTTCTTGACACCCTTGCCGACCGGCACCCAGAGCCGGTCGAGCACGAAGCGGTCCATCCGCTGGGCCGCCCGGTTGCCCGCCAACCACTCCTTGGCCGAGTTGAAGTAGAAGGCGAAGTGGCGGCGCTCGTCCTTGGTGATCCGAGCCAGCAGGTCGTGGAGGACCGGGTGCGCACTCTTGCGGGTGAGCGCCTGGTAGGCGGTGGCGGTGGAGAGCTCGTTGATGGCCCCGATCGACAGGTAGATGGCCGAGAAATCCTTGAGCAGCCAGGAGCCGGCCATGGTGGTGAACAGGCTCATGGTGTTGGCGAAGCCGAGGTTGGCCCGGATCTGGGCGATCCGCTCCTGGTTGTCGAAGTCGATCCCGTAGAAGTTCAGCATCCGGCCCAGGTTCTCGCCGTGCCACAGCTCCTCGTAGCTCCAGCAGGAGAGGAAGGCGGTCAGAACCGGGTCCATGCAGGCGCGGGTGACCAGGAGGTGGGAGAGGTAGAGGGGGACGTGATTCTCGATGTCCATCATGTAGTGGAGGCAGAACAGGTCGCCCTTGGAGAGCGGGTGGCGGGGTACGTCCTCCCAGCGCACGCCCGTCGTGTCGAGCTTGCGGGACTCCTCCTTGTAGCGCTCGATGCTGAAGCTCATGGATCCTCCGTGGCCGGCCTCGGGATTTCAGACAGATTTCAGACAGATGATTCTGCCAGGCCTCTGATCCGGTACGCACGGCAGTGGCCGTCCGATCATCCGCACGCAATAGAATCGAGCCCATGCCAGAGCGCTTCGAGGAGGAACCCGAGCCGGACGTGGATCCCGAGGAGGACCCGGACGAGGAACCGGCGGCGCCCGTCTCCGCCAGTGGCTCGACCGTGCCCGTGGTGGGCGGCGGTGGGCGCGAGTTCGATTACCGGACCGAGGCTCTGGAGCGCGACCAGGTCGGCGCCCCGCTGGCGGAACTGTTGACCAAGGCCTCGGCCGACGGCTGGGACCTGGTCGAGGTGATCGCCGCCGGGGACCGCCACGTGGTCCTCCTGCGCAAGGCCAAGAAGGCGGACCGGCAGTCGCGCCCGGTGGGCTTCGCCCGGCCTGGCTGATAGACGGGCGGTCCCGCGACTCGCGGCCGGCTCCGGAGCCCGGTCCGTGCGGGTCGCGCCACAATGACTGACCGGAGGTGGTCCCAGGATTGAGTGCTCAGAACGCCCGCCGCCGCCGCTCGATCCTGCTGGTGGAGGACGACGCCGGCATCCGGGCTGTCGTCAGCGAGGTCTGCCGGCACGAGGGCTACGAGGTCCAGGAGGCCCCCACAGGCCGCCAAGCGATCCAGATCGCTGCCGCCAACGAACCGGACTGCGTTCTCCTGGACTGGGTTCTGCCGGACATCAGCGGCATCGAGGTCTGCCGGGAGCTGCGCCGCCAGGGCCTGGCGTGCCCGATCATCATGGTCACCGGGCGGACCTCCAAGGTGGACGTCGTGGTGGGCCTCGAGGTGGGCGCCGACGACTACATCACCAAGCCGTTCGACGCCCGCGAGCTGACCGCCCGCCTGGGCGCCCACCTGCGCCGGGCCCAGATGGCCCCCGCTGGGGCCCAGCGCGAAGGCCTGCTCAGCGTGGGTGCGATCGAGATCGACACCGAGGGCCGCCGGGTCCGGGTCGGCGAGGCGGAGGTCAGGCTGACGATGACCGAGTTCAATCTGCTCGCGCTGCTGGCGGCCAACCCGGGCCGGGTCCTGACCCGCGCCCAGCTGCTGGAGAAGGTGTGGGGCTACCTGGCCGACGTCGATTACCACTCCGTCGATCCCCACGTCCAGCGGCTGCGCAAGAAGCTGGACTCCCGCGCCGACTCGGGCGTCCAGGTGGAGGCCGTACCCGGCCTGGGCTACCGCCTGACGGCGCACTGACCAGCTTTGGCTGAGCCTTCCGGCGACGCTCGGCCGATCGGGGTCTTCGACTCCGGGGTGGGCGGCCTGACAGTGCTGCGGGCGATCCGGGACCGGCTACCCCTGGAGCCGACGATCTACGTCGGCGACCTTCTCCACTTTCCCTACGGCCCTCGCTACCAGCAGGAGGTCAGGGACTTCGCCTTCGACATCATTCGCTACCTCCAGACTCGGGATGTGAAGCTGATCGTGATCGCCTGCAACACGGCGACCGCCGCCGCCCTCAACCAGGCCCGGGAGGTCTTCGACGTCCCCATCGTGGGGGTGATCAGCCCGGGCGCCCAGTCCGCGGTGGAGGCCACCCGCAAGGGTCTGGTGGGGGTGATCTCGACCGAGGGGACCCGGATGAGCCAGGAGTACCTGCACGCGATCAAGGAGATCGACCCGATGGTCGGCGTTTTCCAGAAGGCGTGCCCCGACCTGGTCACCATAGTGGAGGCGGGCGACGCGGACTCGCCGCGAGCGGAAGCCGCCCTGGCCCGCGACCTGGCCGAGATCGCCGGACTTGGCGCTGACGTCCTGGTGCTGGGCTGCACCCACTACCCGCTGCTGAGGCCGGCCATCGAGCGCGTCCACCCGGGCATATTCAGGCTGGTGGACTCGGCCGCCACGACGGCCCAGGTCGTGGAGCGGCGCCTCGACCACGCCCGCATGCGGGCGGTGGCCGGCCCTTCGGGGCCCGCCCATGAACTGCTCGTGACGGCCGTTCCCGACCGCTTCGAGGAGGTCGCGGAGATCCTGTTCGGCGAGCGCGTCCCCGCCCTCCGCGAGGTTGCCATCTGGGACTGAGACCCAGCCTCTTCGGGCCGGTGACGGACGATCTCGGTCGCTTCGAGGTGGCGCTCCAGCACTCGATCGGAGCCGACGGAGCGGCCGTGCGGGGACCGCTGGCCGAACTGGTGGGAGCCGGCGGCAAGCGCCTGCGTCCGGCCCTGGTGCTGCTGACCGGCGCGCTCGGCGACTACTCGTTCGACCGCCTGCTGCCGGCCGCCCTGGCGGTCGAGCTGACTCACTGCTCGACGCTGGTCCACGACGACGTGATCGACCGCTCCCCGCTCCGCCGGGGTCGGCCCACGGTGTTCGCTGCGCATGGCGGTCCGGCCGCGATCCTGGTCGGTGACCACTACTTCGCCAAGGCCTACGGGGAGGCGGCGCGGGCGGGCTCGGCTGAGGCGGTCCGGCTGCTCGCGACCGCCGTCATGGAGATCTGCGAGGGGGAGTACGAGGCGCTGGCCCGGCTCCGCCGGTACCGCACGCCGGTGACCGAGTACGTGCGCCACATCGACGCCAAGACCGCGGCCCTGACGGCGGTCAGCTGCCGGCTGGGCGCGCTGCTGGGGGGCCTGGACGAGCCGGCCCAGCTTCACCTCGAACGCTACGGGCGCCGGCTGGGGCAGGCGTTCCAGATCGTCGACGACGTGCTCGACTACCTGGGGGCGGAGGCGGAGGTGGGCAAGCCGGTGGGTCACGACCTGCTGGAGGGCAGCGTGACACTGCCGCTGATTCTCGCCCTCCAGCATCCCGATGCCGGCCGGGTGCTCGATTCGATGCTGGTCGACGAGCGCGAGCTGGAGCCGGAGGTGGTGGCCGACGTGGTGGCACGGGTGATCGCATGCGGCGCCTGTGATGCGGCCCTGGTCCAGGCCCGAAGGCTGGCCGCCGAGGCGGTCGCCGAGCTTGAGTTCCTGGCCGGCTCGGAGGCTGCCGCCGCCCTCTCGGATCTCGCCGGCTACGTGGTGGCGCGAAACCTCTGAAAAGGACGCCGCACATTAGGATGACCAGCGATGTCCCCACGGCGACCCCGCAGCGCCCCCGTCCCCGAGGTGGCGCCGCCACCGATGCGCGCGCTCCCGGCCCTGGCCATCACCGCCCTGGTGGTTGCGATCGCGATCTCGGCCGGCCTGGTGATGGAGTGGGCCGCCCATCCCGGTCCCAGCGGCGAGTTCGCCCACTGCCGGACCTCGGCGCGGCTGGCGCCGCGCCTGTACAGCGGGCCGCCGCCCACGTGCATCGACCCCAGACGCGGCTATCAGGGCACCGTGGAGACCAGCAAGGGCCGGATCTCATTCGTCTTCCTGGTCGGCTCGGCCCCCAGGACGGTCAACAACTTCGTGGTCCTGGCCGTCAACGGCTACTTCGACGGCCTAGATTTCTTCAAGGTCGACGACTTCCGGGTCCAGAGCGGCGACCCTCAGAACGACGGCCGCGGCGGTCCCGGCTACTCGCTGCCCGACGAGAAGCCCGCCGCTGGCAGTGAGAAGTGGACCGCGGGGTCGATCGGGATGGCCCGCTTCCAGCCGGGGGGCCTCAGCGGGTCCGAGTTCTTCATCACCAGGACCGCCTGGCCGGGCGGCGACCCGACCACCACCTACAACCACTTCGCCACGGTCACCTCCGGCTTCGACATCGTCAGCCAGCTGACGCCGTCGGACCGGGTCCTCAGGGTCGAGATCAAGTCCAGCCCCCGCTGAGGCCCGGCTGGAGTGGGGGCCCGCGGTGGGGACCGTATAATCCGGCACGAGGTATCTGAAACATGTTTGGCATCCACCCCGGCTTCCTGATCGTGCTCCTGATCATCGTCCTGATCATCTTCGGCCCGGGCAAGTTGCCCGAGATCGGAGGGGCCGTAGGCCGGGGCATCCGTGAGTTCCGCAAGGAGTCCGACAAGGTGGTCAACGAGGTCAAGGACGCGGTCAGCCACGACCGCGACCACGGCGCCGGGAGCGGAGGCGTCACCTCCTCAGAGGCCACGGCGGCCGACCCCGCACCGCCGGCGCCCGCCAGCCCCGGAACCCCGGCGCCGGAGCCGCCCCGGGCGGATTCGGAACCCAAGCACTAAGAGCAGCTCATGGCCCTCCTGACGGGCCGGCCGCAGGCGCCAGACTCAGACT
>JBBSHA010000002.1:0-31104 GCA_038253595.1 Candidatus Dormibacterales bacterium | reverse complement strand
GGAGCAGCAGCCGGGAAGGCGTGCGGAGCAGCGTGTGTCGTGCGGAATGGGAGTTGGGCAAGGGGATTGAGTCTCCTGGGAGGCGGAGGCGGCGGCGGGCGACCGGGTCAGCCGGCGAGGCGGAGCAGCTGTTCCTCGCAGAAGGCGACCAGGTCAGCCAGGCCCTCGGTGTCGAACACCAGGCGGGCGCCGGCGGTGCCGAACAGCTCGGGCAGGGGGCGCGAGCCTCCCAGTGCCAGCGCCCTCCGGTAGTCGGCGACGGCGCCGGCCTGGTCGCGGAGGCTGTTGCGCCAGACCTGGAGCGCCCCCAGCTGGGCGATGCCGTATTCGATGTAGTAGAAGGGGTACTGGAAGAAGTGGAGCTGGGAGTACCAGCGGGCGATCCGCTCCGCCTCAAGCCCCGTCCAGTCGACCCCCGGCTCGAAGCGCCGGCGCAGCTCCAGCCAGCGGGCGTCGCGGGCGTCGGCGTCGGCGCCCTCGGGCTCGGTGTAGATCCAGTGCTGGAAGGCGTCCACCGAGGCGCAGTGGCCGAAGAAGAGGATGATTCCCTCCAGGTGATCGATGCGGGCCCGCCTCGCCTCGTCCTCGCTGTAGTAGCCGCCGTGGGCCTCGTCCTGGTAGGGCGAGCTGAGCAGCTCCATCGACATCGAGGCCACCTCAGCCATCTCCGAGCCGTACCGGCGCTGCCAGACCAGGGGCTGGCTGGCCATCGCCTCGAAGCCGTGGAAGGCGTGCCCGGCCTCGTGCATCAGCGTCTTGACGTCGCCCTCGACGCCCACCGCATTCATGAAGATGAACGGCCGCCGGCGGTAGGGGAGCGAGGTGCAGTAGCCGCCCGGCGCCTTCGCCTTCCGGCTGTCGAGGTCGAGCAGCTCCTCTTCCATCAGGGTCTGGTAGTAGCCGCCGAGCACGGGGTCGACCTGGTCGAAGATCCGGGCGGCGCGGTCGGAGAGCACCCCGACGTCGGCGAACGGGCGCAGCGGCGGCCGGCCCAGCGGGTCGGCCGCCAGGTCCCACGGGCGCAGGCTGGCCACGCCGAGGTCCTGGCGCCGGCGCTCCAGGATCCTCTGGGCGGCGGGGACGGCGGTGCCGGCCACCGCGTCGTGCCAGCGCAGGCAGTCCTCGGCCGTGTAGTCGAAGCGGTGCTTCTCGCGGTGGGCGTAGTCGCGGTAGTCGGCCAGGCCCGCGTTGCGGGCCAGTTTCTGGCGCTGCTGGAGCATCTCGTCGAAGAGCGCGGCCAGCTCGTCCCGGCCCTCGATGTAGGGGCGGTTGGCGAGCCGGAAGGCGCGCTCGCGAACGGGGCGCTCGGTCTCGATCAGCTTGGCCCTGACCTGGGGCAGCGTCAGCTCCTGACCGTCCCACTGGACTGTCATGGCGCCGGTGATCTTCTGGTAGCGGGCACTCAGGCGCGACAGCTCGGCGTGGATCGCGACGTTCTCCTCACGGAACAGGTCGTTGCTGTTGGCGAAGCGGCGGACCACGGTCTCCAGGTCGGCCCGGGAGTGGCCGCGCTCCAGCAACCGGCGCGCCAGCCGCACCCCCTGCTCGGCGGCGCGGGGACCGATCTCGCTCGACCAGCGCAGGTGGGCAGCCTCGCGCTCGGGGTCGGAGGTGTCGGTGCTGTACGCGATCGACGCCAGCGTCGCGGCCTCGCCGAGCACCGATTCCAGCGCCGACCAGTCGCACAGCCAGGCGTCGACATCGTCCAGCGGGCGCTGGGCGAGGTCCTTGTAGCGGGGCAGGATGTCCTCCCACCGGGCATCGGCGAAATCGGCCGGCGTGGTGCGGACGGCTTCTGCGCTCACTCCTGCCCAGGATAGATAGCCGTACCTGCGGTCTGCTCCCAGCCATCTGAAAAGCCGGCCCTCGGAGCTCCCGACCACAAGGTGATGGTGGTGGTAACAGGTGGGCTCGGAAACCCAAGCCTGGCCGGGTACGATGGCCGCAGTGGTGGACGCGGCAGCGGAGCAGCGGCTGCTGCGGGAGTCGGTCCGGGAGTTCACCCGCCGCGAGATCCTGCCCGGCCTGGCCGAGTGGGAGCGGGCGGGCGAGGTTCCCCGCGAGCTGCACCGGCGGGGCGGCCGCGGCGGGCCTGCTCGGGGCCGGATTCGCGGAGGCGGTCGGCGGCAGCGGCGGGGGCGGCTTCGAGGTCATGGCCGTCACCGAGGAGGTGATCGGTGCCGGCGGATCCTCGGGGTTGCTGGCGGCTCTCTTCACGCACGCGATCGCGCTCCCCACATCGTGGCCGCCGCCGACCCCGGCCAGGTGGAGCGCTGGGTCCGGCCGACGCTGGCCGGTGAGCTGATCGGCGCCCTCGCCGTCACCGAGCCCGATTCCGGCTCCGACGTGGCGGGGCTGCGAACCACCGCCGTGCGCGACGGCAACCACTACCTGGTGAACGGGTCCAAGACGTACATCACCTCCGGCTGTCGGGCCGACTTCGTGACCACCGCGGTCCGGACGGGCGGCCCCGGCCACGCGGGGTCTCGCTGCTCGTGATCGAGCGTGGAACCCCGGGCTTCGAGGTGTCGCGCCGGTTCGAGAAGATGGGCTGGCTCTGCTCGGACACCGCCGAGCTGAGCCTTCGCGAGGCCCGGGTTCCAATTGCCAACCTGGTCGGGGACGAGGGCACCGGCTTCCTCCAGGTCATGCGTCAGTTCCAATCGGAGCGGCTGGGGCTGGCCACGCATGCCTACGCCATCGGTCAGCGCTGCCTTGACCTGTCACTCGCCTGGGCTCGCCAGCGCTCCAGCTTCGGGCGCCCGCTGGCCGCGCGCCAGGTGGTCCGGCACCGGCTGGCCGAGATGGCCCGCCGGGTGGACGTGGCCCGCGAGTACACGCGCGCTGTGCTGGGCCGGCACCTCGCGGGCGAGGAGGTGACCGCCAAGGTCGCGATGGCCAAGAACACGGCCGTCGAGGCCTGCGCCTACGCCGTCGACCAGGCGGTGCAGCTGCACGGCGGGGCGGGCTACATGCGGGACTCCGAGGTCGAGCGTCACTACCGTGACGCCCGCCTCCTGGGCATCGGGGGCGGGACCAACGAGATCATGAACGAGGTCATCGCCGCGCGGCTGGGCCTTTGAGGGCGGCGGCGGTCACGTTCGACTTCTGGAACACCCTGTTCGTGCCCGGGGGCGGGCCGGTGGATCGCGCGGCGCGCCTGGCCGCCTTCCTCGGCGCCGGCCTCGAGGTTGTGGAGGCGGCCATCCGCGAGGAGATGGCCGCCAACGAGCGGGCGTGGCGGGCGGGCCGCCAGTACGGTGCGACGGAGGTCTCCCGCCGCCTGGCCGAGCGCTTCGTGGCTGACCTCTCGACGGAATCGAGAGCGCGCCTGCTGGAGCTGGTGGAGACGCCCTCCGACCCCGTCTCCGTGAAGCCCGCGGTGGGCATGGCCACCGCGGTCAGGACGCTGCACGGGGGCGCCCTCCGGCTCGGGGTGGTGAGCGACACCGGCTGGTCGCCCGGCCGCCACCTGCGCGGCTTCCTGGAGTCGGCCGGGGTCGCGGGGTGCTTCGTGCCCGGCGCCCTCGCCTTCTCCGACGAGGTGGGGGTGCCCAAGCCCGACCCGCGCATCTTCGCCCGGGCGCTGGCCGGGCTCGGCACCCGCCCGGCCGAGACCGTCCACGTCGGCGACCTCCGCTTCACCGACGTCGCCGGGGCGCGCGCGGCCGGCCTGGTCAGCGTCCGCTACCGCGGCATCCGCGACGACCCGGGGGAGGGCCCCGAGGCCGACTACGTGATCGACCACCTGGACCAGCTCCCCGGCCTGCTGGGGCTCGGCGGCTAGCGGCTGGCCGTCCGCTTGTACTGGCGGACCGCCAGCGGTACGAAAACCAGAAGCAGCAGCCCGATCCAGGCCACCGTGTAGAGGACCGGGTGCTGAAGCGGCCAGTCGGGCGGTGCAGGCAGCCGGGGACTGATGTTGCCGAACAGCTCGCGGGCCGCCTGCGTCAGAGCCGAGACCGGGTTCCAGTTGGCGATCACGCGGAGGGGGCCCGGGAAGCCGTTGGTGGGGACAAAGGTGTTGGCCACAAAGGTGAGCGGGAAGATGACGACGAATGACGCGTTGTTGACCACCTCGGGGCTGGGCACCAGGAGGCCGACCAGGGCCATCACCCAGGACATGGCGTAGGCGAACGCGAGCAGCAGCAGGAACCCCGCCACCGCGTCCAGCACCGAGGTCCGGATCCGCCAGCCGACCACCAGGCCGGTCAGCGACATGACCGTGATCGTCAGCAGGTTGATGATCACGTCGCTGCCGGTACGGCCGACCAGCACCGCCGAGTCGGACATGGGCAGGGAGCGGAAGCGGTCGATGATGCCCTTCTGCATGTCGTCGGCGAGACCGGCTCCGGTGATGGTGGCCCCGAAGATCACCGTCTGCGCGAAGATGCCCGGGATCAGAAACTCCCGGTAGCCGACCCCGGGCACGTTGATGGCGCTCCCGAAGACGTACGCGAACAGCAGGATGAACATGATCGGGGACACGGTCGTGAACACCAGCAGGTCGGGGACGCGCCGGATCTTGATCACGTTGCGCCGGGCGACGATGGCGCCGTCCATGAGCGCCTTGGGCACGATCACCGGGCGCTCCTCGCCGCGGCCGGGGCGGCCAGTGCGGAATCGGGCTGCTCCTGGGCGCCGTGCCCGGTCAGGGTGAGGAAGACATCGTCCAGCGTGGGGCGCCGGAGTGCCACGTCGAGCACGCCGATGCCGCGGGCGTCGAGCCCCCGCAGCGCCTCCACCAGGGCGCCGGCCCCGCCGCTCCCCGGCGCGGTGCGGCGCCGCGCGTGCTCGTCGGTGGCGATCGGTCCCCGGGCGATGGCGCCGACCACCTCCTGAGCCGCGGCTATGTCCTCGCGGTCGCTGAGCACGATCTCGACCCGCTCTCCACCCAACTGCGACTTCAGCTCGTCGGCGGTCCCCTGCGCGATCTGGCGCCCGTGATCGATCACCAGGATGTTGTCGGCCAGCCGGTCCGCCTCCTCCAGGTACTGGGTGGTGAGGAGCAGGGTGGTGCCCGCCTTGACCAGCCGACCGATCAGTTCCCACACGCCGGAGCGGCTGGCGGGGTCGAGTCCGGTGGTCGGCTCGTCCAGGAAGAGCACCGGCGGCTGGGCCACCAGCGCCCCGGCCAGGTCGAGCCGCCGGCGCATGCCTCCGGAATAGGTCTTCACGGGTCGGTCCGCCGACTCGGCCAGGTCGAAGCTCTCCAGCAGTTCCCGGGCGCGCTCTCGCGACGGCCGCCGGGCCAGACCGTAGAGGCGGCCCACCATGTCCAGGTTCTCGAAGCCCGTCAGGTACTCGTCGACCGCGGAGTACTGGCCGGAGACACCGATCCGAGCCCGCACCTCGGCCGGCTGGCGGCGGACGTCAAACCCGGCCACCTCGGCCGCGCCCCCGTCGGCCACCAGCAGCGTGGTCAGGATCCTCACGGCGGTGGTCTTGCCGGCCCCGTCGGGACCCAGCAGCCCGAGCACGGAGCCCTCGGGAGCGCTGAGATCGAGCCCGTCCAGGGCCCGCAGCTTGCCGTTGGTCTTGACCAGGCCGCGGGCCTGGATCACCTCTGCGATCTCGCCCCCCCACCGCCGGTGCTCGCTCCGGGCAGCAGGACCGAGCGGGCGGTGGTGCCGGCCAGCATGGCGTCATAGGCCTCGTTGACCTCGTCCAGGCGGAACTCCCGGGAGAGCAGCCGGTCCAGGGGCAGGCGGCCCCTGCGGTAGAGTTCGAAGAGGCGCGGGAAGTCCTGCTGGGGCCGGGTCGAGCCGTAGAGCGAGCCCTTCAGGGTCTTCTCCTGGAGGACCAGATCCAGGGCGTTGATCTCGGCGACCGCCCCCACCCGGGCGACCCCGACCGCGACCGCCGTGCCGCCCGGCCGGAGCGACCGTACGGCCTGGCTGATCGCCTCCGGCAGTCCGATCACCTCGAAGGCGTAGTCGGCCCCGCCCCGGGTCATCTCGCGCACGGCCCGGACCGGGTCGGTCGCCGACGCATCGACGGTGTCGGTCGCCCCCAGGCCGCGGGCCATCTCGAGCTTGCCCGGGTTGATGTCCACCGCGATCACCTGGGCCGCCCCCGAGAGCACGGCACCCATGATCACCGACAGCCCCACGCCGCCGGCGCCGATCACCAGGACCGACGAGCCGGGGGCCACCCGGGCGGTGTTGACGGCCGCCCCGACCCCGGTCATCACCGAGCAGCCCGCGAGCGCCGCGATCGCCATCGGCACGTCGTCGGGGATCTTCAGCACCGCGTTGCCCGGAACCACCGCCTGCTCGGCGAAGCAGGAGACGCCCAGGAGGTGGCGGATCTCCACGCCGTCCCGGCTGAGCCGCGAGGTGCCGTCGTCGAGGAAGCCGCTGCTGCGCTGCTGGGCGCTCACCGCGCACAGCGCCGGCCGGCCCGTGCTGCACAGCTCGCAGCGGCCGCAGCTGGTCCGCCAGAGCAGCACCACGTGGTCGCCGGGGACGACCCCCGTGACCCCCTCGCCGACCTCCTCCACGATCCCCGCCCCCTCGTGGCCGAGCACGACCGGCAGCGGGGTCGGGAGATCCCCCTTCATGTAGTGGTGGTCGCTGTGACAGACGCCGGCGGCGGCGATCCGGACTCGGACCTCGCCGCGCCGGGGCCCCTCGAGCTGGACGTCCACCACCTCCAGGCGCCGGCCCGGCTCGTAGAGGACAGCGGCCTGCATCGCCGCATCATAGGACGGCGCCCGGTGCCCGGTGGCGGCCACTAGACTCGCTCCGTGGAGAGGCGACAGGCGCTGCCGGCGGCGTCCCGGGCGGTCCTGGCGGCCGCCGTGCTGGTCATCCTGCTGCTGGCGGTGGCGGTCGCCAGCCGGGCGGACGGCCAGGGCGGCGATCGGCCGCTGCCCGCCGAGGCGGGGCGGGTCGCCATCGATTCCCTCTTCTACCTGCTGTTCGCGCTCGAGGTGCTTGGTGTCCTGGTCATGGTCTGGGTGCTGTGGCCGAACCCGGATGCGGAGGCGCTGGAGCTGCCGCCGGCGCCTCGCCATCGCCACTACCTGGCCGCGATGGGCCTGCTGGCGGGGGCCGCCATGCTCCTGATCTGGCGGCGCTCCCACGGTGGGGGGCGGCTGCCGTTCCTGGGCGCGGGCCCGGGGGCGGGCGCCGCGGGGCCGGTCCGGGCCGGCCTGCCCGCGCTGGCGGGGGGTTCTGGAGGGATCGACTGGGTCGCCCTGGCGATCGTCGCCGGTCTGCTCGCGGCTGCCGGGCTGGCGGCCTGGCGGGCCCTGCGGCCGCGCCGCCGCCCCCAGGTTAGGGCCGGCCTGCTGGTCCAACTCGACCAGAGCCTGGGGGACGCGATCGAGGACGTCATCGCTGAACCCGATCCCCGCCGCGCCGTGATCGCGGCATGGGTGCGCACGGAGCGGCTGCTGCGGCGGGCGGCGCTGGCCCGAAGGGAGCCGGAGGCGCCGCTCGAGTACGCGGCCCGGGTGCTGGCCGCCCAGGGACTGGGGGGGGCACCGGTGCGCAGTCTGGCCTACCGCTTCGAATGGGCTCGGTTCAGCCCCCACGCGGTGACCCCGGCCATGCGGGAGGCGGCGATCGGGGACCTGCGGGCGATCTGGGACGAGGTCCGGGCGGCCCTGGCCGAGGCGGCCCCGGTTGCGGTCTGACCCGGCCGCCCGCGCCGCCCTCTCCCGGCTGGCGGTCATCACCGGCGCCCTCGCCGTGTTCCTGGTCCTGCGCGCCGGGCCCACCGGTCTCGCGCTCCGACTCTGGCTGGTCGCCGTCGGCGCCACCCTCACCGCCGCGCTGCTCGGTCGCGCCCTGGCCGGGCTGACCCTGGCCGGCACCCCCCGGGCTCGTCTCCGGCTCCCCTGGCGACGGTCTCAGCCGCCCGACAGGCTGCGCCAGCTGGAGGCTCTGGAGCACGCCACCGGGTTCGCCCTGGCGACCGCCTTCGACGTCCATTACCGGCTCCGGCCCCACCTGGCCCGGATCGCCGCCCACCGGCTGGCCTCCCGGGGCGTGCGCCTGGAGATGCAGCCCGTCCGCGCCCGCGCCCTGCTCGGCGACGAGGCCTGGGAGCTGGTGCGTCCGGACCGGCCGGCGCCCGACAACCGGGGCGGCTCCGGACTGCCGGCCGCGCGCCTGCGACGGGTCGTGGAGGCCCTCGATGGCCTCTGAGCAGCTGACCCTGGCGGACGTCCGTCGCCTCGCCGGCAAGGTGCTGGACGAGGTCGAGAGGGTGGTGGTGGGCAAGCGGCGGGCGCTGGAGGTGGTCCTGCTCGGGATCCTCGCCGACGGCCACGTGCTGATCGAGGACTTCCCCGGCCTGGCCAAGACCCTGATCGCGCGCTCGTTCGCCCAGGTCCTGGACCTCCAGTTCAAGCGGATCCAGTTCACGCCCGACCTGATGCCGTCCGACGTCACGGGCTCCGCCATCTTCAACCCGCGGACGACCGATTTCGAGTTCCGGCCGGGCCCGATCTTCACCAACCTCCTGCTGGCCGACGAGATCAACCGGGCGCCCGCCAAGACCCAGGCCGCGCTTCTGGAGGCGATGCAGGAGCGGCAGGTCACCGTGGACGGCTTCGGCCACCGGCTGCCGTCGCCGTTTGCGGTGCTGGCGACCCAGAACCCGGTCGAATACGAGGGCACTTACCCGCTGCCGGAGGCCCAGCTCGACCGCTTCCTGGTTCGGCTGGGGATCGGCTACCCCTCCCGTGACCAGGAGTGGGCGGTCCTGGAGAGGCGCCTGGCCCAGCGGGGCGACGACGTGCTGCTGGCGCCTCGAGCCACCCGGGACGAGCTGCTGGGCATGCGCGCGGCGCTCGAGGGGATCCACGTCGACGAGGGGGTGGGCCGGTACATCGTGGACGTGGCCGCGGCGACGCGAAGCAGCCCGCGGGTGCTCGTCGGATCCAGCCCCCGGGGATCGCTGGCACTGCTCAAGCTGGCCCGGGCCCGGGCCGCCCTGCAGGGCCGTGACTTCGTCATCCCGGAGGACGTCAAGGCGCTCGCGGCCGCCGCGCTGGCGCACCGGCTGACACTGCGCCCCGAGCTGTGGGTGCAGCGGTTCCGGGGCGAGGACGTGGTCGCCGAGTGCCTGGACTCGGTGCCCGCCCCCAATGCCTGAACCGATGCGGCCGGCCGCGTCGCCCCGGCTGCCCGGCTACGTTGTGCTGGGTGTCGCCGCCGGGCTGGCCGCCCTTCTGCTCGGCCGGCCCGAGCCCGCGGTGCTGGCCGCGCCCTTCCTGCTGGCGGTCGCCGGCGCCCTGGCGGCCGCCCGCCGGCCCGAGCTGGCGGTCTCCTACCGGTTGGACCGGGACCGGGCGCTGGAGGGCGAGGAGGTCGAGCTGTCGGTGCTGGTGACCAACCTGGGGCCGCGGCCGGTGGCCCGGCTCGAGGTGGAATTGGTGCTCCCCCGCGGTCTGAGCGAGGTCTTCGGTCCCCGGCGTGAGGCGTCCGGTCTGGGGGCGGGGGCGACCCGGACGATCGTGCGCCGGGTGCGCTGCCGGCGCTGGGGAGGCCGGCTGCTGGGCGGCGTCAGGCTCCGAGCCAGCGACCATCTGGGGCTCCTGAAATGGACGCGGGAGGACAGCCGGGCCCTTCCGGTCAGGGTCTTCCCGCAGCCGGAGGCGCTGCACCGGCTGGTGCGGCCGGCCGAGACCCAGGCCCACGCCGGGAACCAGGTGTCGCGACTGCAGGGTGAGGGGATCGAGTTCGCGGACATCCGCGCCTTCGTGCCCGGCGACCGGGTGCGGCGGATCAACTGGCGGGCCAGCGCCCGCCGAGGCGCGATCCAGGTCAATGCCATGCACCCGGAGCGGAACGCCGACGTGGTCCTCTTCCTGGACACCTTCAGCGGTGTCCAGGGCCGCACCGGGGGCACGCTGGACATGGCCGTGCGGGCGGCGGCGGCGCTGGCCGAGAAGCACCTGGGGCAGCGTGACCGGGTCGGCCTGATCGGCTTCGGGGGCACGCTGCGCTGGCTCCAACCGGGGATGGGCGACCGCCAGCTGTACCGCCTGGTGGACGCGCTCCTGGACACCGAGATCGTGCTCAGCTACGCCTGGAAGGGGTTGGAGGTGATCCCGCCGCGCACGCTGCCCCCGCAGTCCCTGGTCATCGCTCTCAGCCCGCTGCTCGACGACCGGGTGACCGCGGCCCTGCTCGACCTGTGCGGCCGCGGCCGGGATCTGGTCGTGGTCGAGCTCGACCCGGCGCCATTCATCGACCCCGGCCCGCGCGAGACCGACCGCCTGGCGTTCAGGCTCTGGGCGATGGAGCGAGAGGCCATGCGGGCACGTTTCCGGGCGCTCGGCGCCACTCACCTGCGCTGGCGCCACGGCCAGCCGCTGGATCCGGTGCTGGCGGCGGCGGCACCCCTGCGCCGGGGTGCCCGGCTGGCGGCGCGGTGAGGCGGCGCCGGCTCGTGGTCGCCACCGGGGCCCTGGCCCTGACGGTCGCGATGGGCGCCTACCCGGCGCTGGGGGCGGGGACGCTGGCCAGGCCCCTGCTGCTGGCCGGCGGCGCCGCCGTGCTCCTGGTCGCCGCCGCCCTCGCCGGCGTCTGGAGGGGCGGCATGGCCTGGGCGCCGGCCCTGCTCGGGGCGGAATACCTCGCCTCCCTGTACCTCCGGGGCAGCCGGCTCGACCTCGCCGCGGCCGCCTACGCGGTCGGGCTGTTCGCGGTCGCCGAGCTGGGCTGGCTGGGCGTCGAGGGCGACCGGCCCTGGCCGGGCCGCGCCCTGGCGGCGGCCGTGGTGGCGGCGGCGGGTGCGGTCACCGGCTACCTCCTGCTGACGGCCGCCGCGCTGCCCCTTCCCGGCGGCGCCCCGCTCACGGCCGCCGGGGTGGCGGCCGCCACGGTCGCGGCCCTCTGGCTGGCGCTGCTACTGCGCCGGGCCGCGGCGTGAATCCGGAGGCGGCGCTGGCCGCCGCCGAGGTGCACGAGACCCCGCTGGTCGTGGTCGACGAGCCGGCCCTGGAGTCCAACCTGGCCGCCATGGCGGTGACGGCCGCGGCGGCGGGCCTGAGGCTGCGACCGCACGCCAAGACCCACAAGAGCCCATTTGTGGGGCTGCGCCAGCTGGCGCACGGCGCGGCCGGCCTGACCGTCGCCACGCTGGCTGAGGCCGAGGTGTTCGCGGCTGCCGGAGTGGCCGACATCCTGGTCGCCCACCCCCCGGTCGGCGCCGTCAAGCGGGAGCGGCTGGCCCGGCTCGCGGAGCACCCCCTACGCCTTGCGGTCAGCCTCGACGACGCCGGCGTGGCAGCCGGCCTGCCACCCGGCGTGGACGTGCTCTGGGAGGTGGACAGCGGCGGCCACCGGCTGGGGACGGCGCCGGGCGCGCCGACCCTGGCGGGGGTGCTGGGCCTGCTCGAGGTCATCCCGCGGGAGCGTTTCCGGGGCCTGATCACGCACGGCGGCCACGGCTACGGCGGCGACCGCCGGGGCGCCGCCGACGACGAGCGCCAGGCCCTGGTCGGGAGCGCCCGGCTGCTCCGCGCGCGCGGCATCGAGGTTGGCGAGCTGAGCGTGGGCTCCACGCCGACGGCTGAATTCGCGGCGGCCGGCTCGGGGCTGACCGAGATGCGGCCGGGCACGTACGTCTTCGGCGATGCCAACCAGGTCGGGCTGGGCTCGCACCGGCTGGAGCGCTGCGCCCTGGCCGTGGTGGCGACCGTCGTCTCGGCGCATCCCGACCGGGTGGTCACCGACGCCGGCTCCAAGTCGCTCTCGGCCGACCTGCGGGTGGCCGTCCTGGAGGGCCACGGAATCGTACTCGGCCACCCGGGCCTGGTCGTGGCCAGGCTCGGCGAGGAGCACGCGGTGCTCACCGGTGAAGGGCTGCCCCGGGTTGGCGAGCGGCTGCTGATCGTGCCCGCCCACGTCTGCACGACCGTCAACCTGCACCCGGGACTGCTCTTCTTCGGCGCCGGCGAGCCGCACTGGGTGGCGGTGGCGGCGCGGGCCCGGCGGGCTGGGGAGGCGGGGTCCGGTTGAGGATCGAGGCGGTGCGGGGGGACATCACCGAGGAGGCCGTCGATGCAATCGTCAACGCGGCCAACGAGCGGCTGCTCGGCGGAGGTGGCGTGGACGGTGCCATCCATCGGGCGGCCGGCCCGGAGCTGCTGGCCGCCTGCCGGGAGCTGGGCAGCTGTCGGACCGGCGAGGCGCGGGCCACCCCCGGCTTCCGGCTGGCCGCCCGCTGGGTGATCCACGCGGTGGGGCCGAGCTGGCGGGGTGGCGGCCAGGGCGAGGCGGAGCTGCTGGCCGGCTGTTACCGCCACTCGCTGACGCTGGCCGCCGAGCTGGGCGCCGTCTCGATCGCCTTCCCCGCCATCTCGACCGGCGTCTACGGCTTCCCGGCCGCGGCCGCCGCCCGGATCGCCGTGAATACTGTGCGGAGTGCCGCCGGCCCGGTTGACCTGGTCCGGCTGGTGGCCTTCGACGAGGCGACCCTGAACCGGTACCGGGCCCTGCTCTGATGCTGCGCGTGGAGCGGTCGGGGCCGGTGACGACCGTGGTGCTGAGCCGCCCCGAGGTCCGAAACGCCGTGGACCGGGAGACCGCGCTCGCCCTCGCCGCCGCCTTCCGTGACTTCGAGGCCGACCCTCGGCGCTGGTCGCGGTCCTCCACGGCGAGGGCGGCCACTTCTGCTCGGGCGCCGACCTCAAGGCGATGGCGGCGGGCGCGGGGGCCAACCGGGTCGAGCTCGACGGGGACGGGCCCCTGGGGCCGACCCGGATGCTGCTGGGCAAGCCGGTGATCGCCGCGATCGATGGCTACGCGGTGGCGGGCGGCCTCGAACTGGCGCTCTGGTGCGACCTCCGGGTGGTGGCGGAGGACGCCGTCCTGGGCGTGTTCTGCCGGCGCTGGGGGGTGCCCCTGATCGACGGCGGCACGGTTCGCCTGCCCCGCCTGATCGGGCTCTCCCGGGCCCTCGATCTGATCCTGACCGGCCGCCCGGTCGGCGCGGCGGAGGCGCTGGCGATGGGCCTGGCCAACCGCGTCTGCCCGTCCGGCCAGGCTCGGGCCGAGGCCGAGCGGCTGGCCCAGGAGCTGGCGGCGCTGCCCCAGGAGTGCCTCCGCAACGACCGGCTCTCCTACGAGCAGGCTGGCCGGGAGCTGCCGGCGGCTCTCGCCAACGAGTTCGAACACGGGCTTCGCTCCCTGGCCGCCGGAGCCGGGCCCGGCGCCCGCCGCTTCACGGAGGGCGAGGGCCGGCACTGAGCGGACAATCGCTGAGCGTCGGACTCTACGCTCGCCCAGCTGCCGCTATCCGGTGGCGGCCCTGGTGCCGGGGTCGACCAGGTGGAACTCGGCCTGGTCCTCGGCCCGGTGGCGGGTCGGGGATGCCGGACCACGTTGCTGGCAGCTGGGAGATCGCCCTCCACCTGCCGGCCCCGGTCCTGAACAGCTGCCAGCCGCCCTCGTCGCGAAGCCGGTGGTGGCGGCCGCAGAGCAGGGCGGCGTCCTCATCCCAGATCTGGGACTCGAACAGCCCCCCGGCCAAGTCCGACCACTTGCCCACAGTTCTTGCAAGCAAACACCGGCTGAGCGGCCCCTGAGCCGCCGCTATCCGGTGGCGGGCCTGGTGCCGGGGTCGACCAGGTGGATCCAGGTCAGGCCCGCGGGCAGCGCCAGTTCGGCGCCGTCCGCCCCCAGCAGGCGGAGCGGCTGGTCGGGCCGGCTGAGGTCCCAGGTCGCGGCCCGGTGGCCGCCCCGGGAGTACACGTCGGCGGGCCCCGAGCCCTGGAGGTCGAAGTCGACGCCCTCCTCCCCGCGCACGTCCTCGGTGTAGCCGGCGTCGTGGTGGGCGACCTGCACCAGCACCACGTTGGTGACTTTGAGCGGCCGGCCCTGGTCCGTCATCGGCCCGGTGTCGGTGCTGTAGGTGTAGGCGCGGTCGGCCTCGCTGTAGGCGTAGCTGACGGGGTGGCTGAAGGTCTGCTGGAAGCTCAGCCTGGACACCGGGTCGCCGCCCGCCGGCTCCGCCGCGGCGGGAAGCTCGTAGGTGACCCGCGTCCCCAGCCTCTGCACCCCCTGCTGCAGCTGGTCGCCGGAGGTGAACAGGTTGTGGGGCACTGGGCGCGAGCCGTCTCGGGTGATGTAGCGGCCGCCGTCGGCGTGGTCGTCCAGGCTGGGCAGCTTCTGGTCCCAGATCATGCCCAGGACCCGGTCGCTGGCCCCGGAGTAGAAGAGCACCCCGCCGAACGAGCGGAGCACCTTGAGAGTCACCAGGCGCGCGCTCCGTCCGGGACCGATCCGCTCGCTCCCGGACGGGTCGCGGTAGATGGCGCTGAAGCGGGTGATGCCCCCCTCGGTTAGATACTCGAACACCAGGTCGGCCTTCTGGAGCCCGGACTGCGGCCGCACCGCGGGGTCGTTTTCGACCTGGACGACGGCCGGGGCGGGGCGGCCAGGCGTGGGCGTCGGCGCGGGCACGGCGGTCGCCGCGGGTCGCGCCGGGGTCCGGGCCGCGGGCTGCGTGCCGCAGGCGGCGACCGCCACCAGCAGGGCACAGAGAAGAGATCGCCTGAGGGACACGGCGACGAGGTTAGCAGGCCCCGGGCGGCGGCTGGGCCGGCCCCCCGGCTTTCCAGCCCGGCCGCCGCCGGCGGGCGTAGGCCACCCGGTCGGCGGCCGTCCCCAGCGCGCAGGCCGGGTAGAAGGCGCGGCTGGGCCGGTGCTCCCGGCTGTGCAGGTGGTGGCAGCTGAGCACGGCCGGCAGCGCCTGGTGTCGGGTGTCGAGCGGTACGAAGACAACCACCTCAAAGGCCGGACAGGCCGCGAAGTCGGCGCCGAAGGGCCGCCGGTAGGGGCAGCGATCGCTCAGCCCGACCGTGGTTGACACGCCCTCCTCCATGGCTCCCAGGGTAGTCTTCGGCCCGGCGATTGAATCACCGCCGGCGCGTCATCGCTCCTGCATCAGCCCGTGGGTAGGACCGTGTCGGTCGCCCGCCAGCAGTACCACGCGGCCACCGTCCGGTAGGGGCGGTAGGCCTCGCCGAGCGCCAGCAGCTGCTTGGGCGCCGGCGCGGCGGGCAGGCCGTGGATGATGCCGTAGCCCTTGCGCACGGCGAAGTCGTCCACCGGCCACACGTCAGGGCGCCGGAGCTGGAAGATCAGGAACATCTCGGCCGTCCAGCGGCCGATGCCCCGGACCGTGCACAGCCGCTCCACGATGTCGTCGTCGGCCAGGGCGTCGATGCCCTCCAGCGGCACCGTGCCGTCCTCGACGCGGGCCGCGAGATCGCGGATCGAGGCGGTCTTGGCACCGGACATCCCGGCCGCCCGCACCGCCTGCTCGGGCAGCCGGAGGACCGCCTCGGGGGTCAGGCCGTCAGGGAAGTTGGCGAGGAAGCGGCCGTGGATGGCGGCAGCCGCCCGGCCCGCCAGCTGCTGGTAGGCGATCGCCCGCACGAGGGCCGCGAAGTAGCCGTCCAGGGGGGGCCGGATGGCGGGGGCGCCGATGTGCTCGATCACCCGAGCCAGGGCGGGGTCCCGGGCCGCGAGGTGGGCCGCCGCCCCTCTCAGGTCCTCGCTCATGGATGCTCGAACACGGCCCGGGCCCGGATTGTGGCCAGCCACTCGGGCAGCGGGAATCCGGCCCGGCGGAGCAGGCTGTCGTCGGCGCCGGGATCGTGGGCCACCCGGCGCACGGTCACCGAGTCGCCGTCGAAGAGCAGGTAGCCGGGCCGGGGGTCGCCGTCCCACGGCAGGCCGGCGCTGCCCGCGTTGGCTAGCAGCCGGCCCGCAACCGTGCGCGCGAACGCGCGATGGATGTGCCCGTAGACGACCGGGCCGGCGATCGCCGCGTAGGGGGCGGCCAGCTGATCGTCCGGGACCCCCGGCAGCGGCGCCCGCCAGAGGTCCGCCGGGGTGGCGTGAACCAGGGTCAGTCCCGCCTCGGTGCGGGTCAGCGGCTGGGCCCGCAGCCAGCTCACCCGCTCCTCGCCCAGCGCCTCGCGGGCCCACGGCACCAGGCGCCCGAGCAGCACCTCCAGCCAGCCCCGCAGCGCCGGTGCGGCCGCCATCACACGCTCCCCGGGCGCCGGGTCCCAGAGCGCCTCGTCGGTGTTGCCGGCGACCCCCGGCCAGCCCAGCTCCCGGATCCGGTCGACCACCGCCGCCGGTTCACCGCCCATCACGGCGAGATCGCCCCCGTGGCAGACCAGGTCGGGGGCCTGGACCCGCAGGTCGGCGACCACCGCCTCCAGCGCCGCCAGGTTGCCGTGGATGTCGCTGACTATGGCGACCCGGGTCAGGACACTAGGCCAGCTCAGCCATCAGCCGGGCGAAGTCGGTCCGGCTTGGCCGCAGATCGGCCTCCCCGAGGTCGCGCAGGGCCCGCTCCGGCAACCCCTCCCGGGTGGCGAAGTCCTCCGCCGCCCCGTCCAGGTAGAGCAGGCCGGTGAGCAGGTGGCCGCCGGCCCGGCTCTCCTCGAGCCCGCGCATCGCGGCCAGCCGGTCGCCGGGGTCGTAGTCGTCGCCCAGCTTCTTGAGGACCAGATGGGACCCGTCGTGCAGCTCGACGTCGTGCGTGGTGCCGGGCTCGTAGTCGACGTGGATCTCCTCGAAGAAGGGGATGAAGGAAACGTCGTGAATCTCGGTCTCGTGGTCCTTGACCCAGCTGTAGCTCTTGGTCGAGCCGTCGTGGTCGTTGAAGGTGACGCAGGGCGAGACCACGTCCAGCACGGCGGTCCCCCGGTGGGCGATGGCCGCCTTCAGGAGCGGGACCAACTGCTTGCCGTCCCCTGAGAAGGAGCGGGCCACGAAGCTGCAGCCCACGGCCAGCGCCACCGCGCAGGGGTCGATCGGCTGGTAGGTGTTGACGCTGCCCTTCTTCTGTACCGAACCGACGTCGGCCGTGGCCGAGAACTGGCCCTTGGTCAGCCCGTAGGTTCCGTTGTCCTCGATCACATACGTGCAGTCGACGTTGCGGCGGACCAGGTGCATGAACTGGCCGAGGCCGATCGAGGCCGTGTCCCCGTCCCCGCTGACGCCCAGCATCACCAGGTTGCGGTTGGCGAGCGCGGCCCCGGTGGTGAGGGAGGGCATCCGGCCGTGGACCCCGTTGAAGCCGTGGGCGGAGTCGACGAAGTAGGCCGGTGTCTTGGACGAGCAGCCGATCCCGCTCATCTTGGCCAGGCGCCGGGGTTCCACGCCCAGCTCGTAGAGCGCCTTGACCAGGTGGTTGGTGATCGAGTTGTGGCCGCAGCCGGCGCAGAGCGTGGTGGCGGCTCCCTTGTAGGCGTCGCGGGCCAGCCCGATCCGGTTCAGCGTGACGGTCATGCCGGCACCGATTCCAGCTCCAGGAGGGGGCGGGTCACCGCCTCGGCCGGGATCGGCTGGCCGTCGTAGTGGCGGATCGAGCGGAGGCGGCCGGCCAGGTCGGGCTCGAGGTCGAGCCGGATCAGGTCGTAGAGCTGGCCGTCGCGGTTCTGCTCCACCACGTAGACCCGCTCGTGGGCCGCCACGAACTCGGCCACGGCGGGCGAGAGGGGCAGCGCCCGGACCCGCAGGTAGTCGACCGGCAGGCCCCCCTCGGCCAGGATGTCGCGGGCCTCGCGGACGGCCGGGTCGCTGCTCCCGAAGGCGATGACGGCGACGGCCGAGCCGGCCTGCGAGTCGACGACCGGGGCGGGCATCGCCGCCCGCGCGGTCTCGAACTTGCGGGCCAGGCGGTCCATGTTGCCGGCGTAGGCCGCCGGGCTCTCGGTGTAGCGCGCGTCCTGATCGTGGCCCGAACCCCGGGTGAAGTAGCCGGCGGCGGGGTGGTCGGTGCCGGGCAGGGTGCGCTGGGGGACACCGTCGCCGTCCACATCGCGATAGCGGCCCCAGTCGCCCTGGAGGCGCTCCAGGTCGGCCTGGTCCAGCACCTTGCCGCGCTGGAACGGCTGTTCCGGGTACTCCAAGCTGGGCGTCATCCAGAGGTTCATCCCGAGGTCCAGGTCGGACAGCACGAAGACCGGCGTCTGGAAGCTGTCGGCGAGGTCGAAGGCCAGGGCCGCGAACTCGTAGCACTCGGCGACCGACCCCGGCAGCAGGAGGAGGTGGCGGGTGTCCCCGTGGGAGAGCGTGTAGACGAAGCCGACGTCGCCCTGCGCGGTCCGCGTCGGCAGGCCGGTCGACGGGCCCACCCGCTGGATGTCGAAGATCACCACCGGGATCTCAGCGTAGTAGGCGAGCCCGGTGAACTCGGCCATCAGGGAGATGCCGGGACCGCTGGTGGAGGTCATGGCGCGGGCCCCGGCCCAGCCCGCGCCGATCGCCATGCCCAGGGCGGCCAGCTCGTCTTCGGCCTGCACGACCGCGATGTTGCGGTGGCCGGCGGCGGGATCGACCCGGTAGCGGTCGGCGTACCCGATCAGGTTCTCGCAGAGGCTGGACGAGGGCGTGATCGGGTACCACGCCGCCACCGTGCAGCCGCCCATCAGGCAGCCGACCGCGGCCGCCTGGTTGCCCTCGATCAGGATCAGGCCGTCGGTCCGGCCGGTCAGGGGCCGGAGGCTGAAGCCGACCTCGCGATCGGCGAAGTTCTCCTGGTAGTAGTCGCGGCCGACCTTGACCGCGTCCAGGTTCAGGGGCCAGGCCTTGGGCTTGCTCTGGAAGGTGCGCCGGACCCCGGTCTCGATCGCCTCCGGGGGGATGTCGAGCAGCCCCGCCACGACCCCGACGTAGATCAGGTTGGTCAGCTGCTTGCGCAGGCTGTCGCTCTCGATGCGGGTCTTGGCCAGCTTGGAGAACGGAACCGGGAAGTAGCTGACGTCGGGGCGGGAGCCGGCCAGCGCGTAGGCCGCCTCGTGGATGACGGCGGCCCCGCTGCGCGCGCCGCGCAGGTCGTGGGCCCAGGTCGCGGGGTTGAGGCAGACCAGGACGTCGGGGTCGCCTTTGCGGGCCTGGTAGCCGGGCTCCGACACCCGCAACTGGTACCAGGTGGGCAGGCCCTCGATGTTGGACGGAAAGACGTTCTTGGGGGCGACCGGGATCCCCATCGCAAAGATCGCCCGGGTGAGCACGAGGTTGGCGGACTGGCTGCCCGAACCGTTGACCGTGGCCGCCTGGAAGGTGAGGTCGTTGACGATCTGATCCACTTTGGGTTAGATGAACAATCCTAGCCCTGGGCCGGCCCCGACCTCTGGCCGAGCCCGTGCCGGTGGCCCGCCACCCGCGGGTGGAGATGGGGCCGGGTACCATTCCCCGACGTGAAGGTCGGGGTTCCCCGGGAGACGCTGGACGGCGAGAGCCGCGTTGCCCTGGTTCCCGACCTGATCGCCAAGCTCAGCCCCGCCGGCCTAGAGGTGGCCGTGGAGAGCGGGGCGGGAGCCCGGGCCGGTTTCCTGGACGCCGCCTACCGGGACGCCGGCGCCAAGATCAGCAAAGGCGCCGGCGCCGTGCTCGGTGCCGACGTGGTCTTCAAGGTCCAGGCCCCCTCGGCGGCCGAGGTGGGGTCGATGCGCGAGGGGGCGGTGCTCCTCAGCTTTCTCCAACCCGCCACCCAGGGCCCGATCATCGAGGCCCTGGCGAAGCGCGGCGTTACCGCCTTCTCACTCGAACTGCTGCCCCGGATCAGCCGCGCCCAATCGATGGACGCGCTCTCGTCGCAGGCGTCCCTGGCCGGCTACAAGGCGGTTCTGATGGCCGCCAACCGGCTGGGCAAGTTCTTTCCGATGCTGATGACGGCGGCCGGTACCATTGCGCCCGCCCGCGTCCTCGTGCTCGGCGCCGGGGTGGCGGGCCTGCAGGCGATCGCCACCGCCCGCCGGCTGGGCGCGATCGTGGAGGCCTACGACGTCCGGCCGGCGGTCACGGAGGAGGTCAGGAGCCTGGGCGCCACGTTCGTGGAACTGGAGCTGGAGGCCGAGGCGGGGCAGGGGGGGTACGCCGCGGCCCAGTCCGAGGAGTTCCTGGGCCGGCAGCGCGAGCTGCTCGGCGAGAGGGTTGCCGCGGCGGACGTGGTGGTCTCCACGGCCGCCATCCCCGGCCGCCGGGCGCCCGTGCTGGTCACGGCCGACATGGTCAAGCGCATGCGCCCGGGCTCGGTGATCGTGGACCTCGCCGCCGAGACGGGAGGCAACTGCGAGCTGACCGAGAGCGGGCGGGTGGTGGAGGCCGAGGGGGTCAGTATCGACGGCACCGCCAATGTGGCCGGCACGGTCGCCTTCCACGCCAGCCAGCTCTACTCCCGGAACCTGGTCAACCTGCTCCTCCACCTGGTCAAGGACGGAGCCGTCAAGCTCGACTTCGAGGACGAGATCACCCTGGGCAGCTGCGTCACCCATGGGGGCGAGGTGGTCAACGAGCGGGCCCGCTCGTCGCTGGGGAGCGCGATCTCATGAGCCAGCACCTGGTGGTCGAGATCACGTATTTCGTGCTCGCGATCTTCGTCGGCATCGAGGTCATCTCCAAGGTGCCGACCATCCTCCACACGCCCCTCATGTCGGGCTCCAACGCCATTCACGGCATCATCCTGATCGGAGCGCTGATCATCGCCGCGCCCGCCCATGACGCGCTCAGCGTCGGGCTCGGCTTCGTGGCCGTGCTCCTCGCCACCACCAACGTGGTCGGCGGCTTCGTCGTCACCGACCGGATGCTGGAGATGTTCAAGGGCCGGCGGCGCGAGTCCTGACGTGCTGATCGCCACCGCCTTCATCTACCTGCTGGCCGCGGCCCTGTTCATCATCGGTCTCCGCTACCTGAGCAATCCCAAGGGTGCCCGACGCGGCAACACCGTGGCCGCGGCCGGGATGCTGCTTGCCGTCTCATGGACGGTGGTCGCCAACCTCTCCACCTTCACCTGGCTGGGCGTCGTCGTGAGCGTGCTGGGGGTGCTGATCGGCGGCCTGGTGGGAGCGGTCGGCGCCCGGCGCGTGAAGATGACCGCGATGCCGCAGATGGTCGCCCTCTTCAACGGGGTGGGGGGCGGAGCGGCCGCCCTGGTGGCCGTGGCCGAGCTGCTCAAGCTCGGCGGGGGCCGGGCCGACCTCCAGTCCGGCCTGCCCAGCGTCTTCGCCATCATCGTCGGCGGCATCTCCTTCGCGGGCAGCGCGGTGGCGTTTGCCAAGCTCCAGGAGATCATGACCGGCCGCCCCCTGACGTATCCCGGCCAGCAGGTGGTGAACGGGCTCCTGGCCCTGGCCATCGGGGCGCTGGCGGTGGCCCTGCTGGCGGTGACCGGCGCCCCCGCCGTGTTCGCCGCGCTGCTGGTCCTGGCGCTGGTGCTGGGGGTGGCGTTCGTGCTCCCGATCGGGGGTGCCGACATGCCGGTGGTGATCTCGCTGCTCAACGCCTTCACCGGCCTGGCCGTGGCGGCCGGCGGCTTTGTGCTCGACAACTTCGCTCTGATCGTGGCCGGCACCCTCGTGGGGGCCTCGGGCACGCTGCTGACCAAGCTGATGTCGGACGCCATGGGGCGGTCGATCGCCAACGTCCTCTTCGGTGCCTTCGGCCAGGTCCGCACCGGCGCCGCCGGAGCCGAGGGGGATGCCGACCGGCCCGTGCGCTCGGGCACCTCCGAGGACATCGGGACCATGCTCGCCTACTCCCGCAGCGTCGTCATCGTGCCCGGCTACGGCCTGGCGGTGGCGCAGGCCCAGCACGTCGTCCGCGAGCTCGCCGAACTGCTGGAGAAGAAGGGGGTCGAGGTCCGTTACGCGATCCACCCCGTGGCGGGGCGGATGCCAGGACACATGAACGTGCTCCTGGCCGAGGCCAACGTTCCCTACGAGCAGCTGAAGGAGATGGACGAGATCAACGGCGACTTCAAGAACACCGACGTGGTGCTGGTGGTGGGGGCCAACGATGTGGTCAACCCGGCCGCCCGCAGCTCGCCGGGCAGCCCGATCTACGGGATGCCGATTCTCAATGTGGACGAGGCCCACACGGTGGTGTTCCTGAAGCGCTCGATGCGGCCGGGGTTCGCGGGCATCGACAACGAACTGCTGTACGGCGAGCACACGATCATGCTGTTCGGCGACGCCAAGGACACCCTGACCAAGCTGGTCGGCTCGGTGAAGGCGGCCTGAGCCGGGGCCGGCGAGCGCCCAGCGGCGGAGCCGTGTACGGCCGGGCACTGGGCGCGGCGCTGCTGGTGCCGCTCCTGCTGGGGGCCTGCTCGCTGCCCCGGCTGGGACCGGACCCCGGCCGCGCCTACACGGCCGTCGCCGACGCCATGCGCTCGCGCCTGGCCCGCGACGAGGACCGGGCGGCCGCCTCCGACGACCCCGCTGCGGTGGCCGCGGCGTATACCGACGAGGCCCAGGCGCTGGCCGGTTTCGAGCCCCGGCTGGCCGCCCTCAGCCTGCCCGAAGCGGCCCGCCCCCAGGCCGCCGAGATGCTCCGGCTGGCGGCGCTGCTGCGCCGGAACCTGGCCGAGGGCGTCTACGTCAGCCGCCTCGACCTGGCCGAGCTGCGCCGCTACGACAGCGCCGAGGCCGGGCTCCGGCGGCAGCTGGTGGTGGCTGACGACGAGCTCCGAAAGGAGCTCGGCCAGCCCCGCTACCGGGGAGCCCGGGCGGGCGGGTAGGTGCCGAAGCGGCGGACTTCGCGGGTTCGCGTTTCGAGGTCGCGCAGGGCCGCCTCGGCCACCTCCGGCCGCTCCACCTCGAAGTCCAGGAAGAAGCGGTACTCGAACGGCTTGTCCGCGATCGGCCGGGCCTCCAGCCGGGTCAGGTTGACGCCCCGCGTTGAGAGGCACTGGAGCGCGCCCACCAGGCCTCCGGGGACGTGGGCGGTGACAAAGCAGAGCGAGGTCTTGGCGCCCGGGCCGGCGCTCCCGGGCCGTCCCGGCAGCCCCCGCTCGATCACCAGGAAGCGGGTCTGGTTGCTGTCGTCGTCCTGGATCGCGGGCGCCAGCACGTCAAGGCCGTAGCGCTCGGCGGCGCCCCGCCCGGCCACCGCGGCCAGGCCTGGCTCGGGGTGCTCGGCGAGATGGCGGGCGGCGCCGGCAGTGTCGTAGAAGGGCACCGGCTCGATCCCCTTCACCTCCAGGTAGTGGCGGACCTGGGCTAGCGCCTGGGGATGGGAGAGGGCCCGGTCCACAGGGGTGCCCGGGCGACCGAGCAGGCAGTGGCGGATGGGGTGGACGTGCTCGGCCACCACCCGCAGGCCGGGCCGGTCCCAGAGCAGGTCGTTGACCTCCTGGACGATTCCCCCCAGCGTGTTCTCGACCGGCAGCACCGCGAGGTCCGCCCGGCCCTCGAGCAGCGCGTCAACGGCGAGGGCGAACGTCCTCTGGCCGGCCGGCTCGGCGTCCGGGAACAGGGCCAGCAGGGCCTCCTCGGAGTAGGCCCCGGGCTCGCCCTGGTAGGCCGCTCTCAGTCGTCCGCCGTGCGCGGCTGGAGCCATGGCATCATGCCCCGCAACTCGGCTCCCACCCGCTCCAGTTCGTGGCCGGCGTGCTGCTCGCGCAGCCGCTGGAAGCGGCCACCGCCCTCGGCGGTCTCGTCGATCCAGCGCTCGGCGAAGGTGCCGTCCTGGATCTCGCGCAGGACCTGCCGCATCGACTCCTTGACGCGCTCGTCGACGATGCGCGGGCCGGAGACGTAGTCCCCGTACTCGGCCGTCTCCGAGACCGAGTAGCGCATGAAACCGAGACCCCCGCGGTACATGAGGTCCACGATCAGCTTCATCTCGTGGAGGACCTCGAAGTACGCCATCTCGGGCGGGTAGCCGGCCTCCACCAGAGTCTCGAAGCCGGCGGTGATGAGGGCGCTGACCCCGCCGCACAGCACCGCCTGCTCCCCGAAGAGGTCGGTCTCCGTCTCGTCCTTGAACGTGGTCTCGATGATGCCGGCCCGGCCCGCGCCCAGCGCCCTGCCGTAGGCGCGGGCCCGCTCGCCCGCCCGCCCGCTGGCGTCGGTGTGCACCGCCAGCAGCGCGGGGGTGCCGGTTCCCTCCAGGTAGGTGCTGCGGACCAGATGACCGGGGGCCTTGGGCGCGATCATGGTGACGTCGGTGGATGGGCGGGGCGCGATCTGGCCGAAGTGGATCGAGAAGCCGTGGGCGAACATGAGCATGGCGCCTTCCCGGAGGTTGGACTCGATCGATTCCCGGTAGATCCGGGCCTGGCCGACGTCGGGGGTGAGGACCATCACTATTTCCGCCTCGGAGACCGCCTCGGCCACCTCCAGCACGCGCAGGCCGTGGCGCTCCGCCTTCTCCCGCGATCTGCTGCCGGAGTGGAGTCCGACCCGGACGTCGACCCCACTGTCCTTCAGGTTCAGGGCGTGGGCGTGGCCCTGGGAGCCGTAGCCGATGATGGCCACCCTCTCGGCCAGGTGCTCGGGACAGTCGGCGTCGTGGAGGATGCTCACGGTCATGGGCCAATGATCTCCGAAAAGCGGGTGACAAAAAGTGAGCCCCCGCTTATGGGCGGGGGCTCACGTCGCGAAGAGGGTGCTGTCTGAGGAGTGATGCTAGCCCCTGTCCGGGCCGGATGTTAGTGGCTGGGGCACAAACGTCGGGGACCACCGCCGTGGCTCGACTCCAGGCGGAGCGGACACGTGGCATCGGTGATAGCACCGGGCTCTCCGGTCCGGCCGGGCCGTTCTCTGCGCCGAGCCGCCTTTTTTGGCAGCATTCGACTCCAATGCAACTCCAGTTCCGGCTGATCGACGTCTTCAGCGACCGGCCCTTTGCGGGCAACCAACTGGCGGTGGTGCTCGATGCTGACCCCGTCAGCGACGGGGCGATGCAGAGGATCGCGCGCGAGTTCAACTTCTCCGAGACCAGCTTCGTGGGCGCCAGCTCGAGGCCGGACTGTGACTTCCGGGTGCGGATCTTCACGCCCGGCAAGGAGCTGCCAATGGCCGGCCATCCGACCGTGGGCACGGCCCTTGTGCTCCAACGCGAGGGACTGGTCGGCGACTCCGTGACGTTCGAGCTGGGGGTGGGACCGACCCCGGTGACCATCGCCGGGGGCCGGGCCGAGATGCGGCAGCAGCCGCCCCGGTTCCTCGGCGTCGAGGCGGACCGGGCCGGAGTCGCCGCCCAGCTCGGAATCGAGGAATCCGACCTGGCCGGTCCTCTGGAGAGGGTCTCGACCGGGGTCCCGTTCCTGCTGGTGCCGCTCCGCTCGCGGGAGGCGATTGCCCGGCTGAGGCCCGGACCCGCTCTGATGGGGGAGGTGGAGTGCTTCGCCCTGGGCGGCGAGACGCCGGGCACGACCGCCCGCGTGCGCACATTCGCGCCCGAGTTCGGCATCCACGAGGACCCCGCCACCGGCTCGGCGGCGGGTGCGCTGGCCGCCTACCTGGTAAAGTACCGGCTGGCCGAGAGCCCGTTCCTGTTCGAGCAGGGCTACGAGATGGGGCGGCCGTCCCAGCTCCACGCCCGCATCGACGGCGACCAGGTCCACGTGGCCGGGGCGGGTGCGATCTGGGCCTCCGGCGTCTACGATCTGGCCCTCGGATGAGATTTCTGAACCTGCCGCCGGCGCCCACCCGCCTCACTCCACCTGGAGGGACCTGGCTCTGAATCCCCCCTCCCAGAGAACTACCCACCCGGGGGGTCTGGCCCGGACCGTAGCGGGGGGCCGGTTGGGCGGTCAAGCCTGCCTGTCAAGGTGAAGCCGGCGCCGTTCCAGTACCACGCGCCCACCTCGCTCCCGGAGGCGCTCGACCTGCTCGGGGGCCTGGAGGACGCCAAGGTGCTGGCGGGCGGCCAGTCGCTCGTGCCCCTGCTCAACTTCCGGCTCGCCCGGTTCGCCCACCTGGTCGACATCAACCGTCTGCCGGGCCTGGACCGCATCTACGAGCGGGACGGCGGCATCGCCGTCGGCTGCCTGGTCCGCCAGGGGCAGGCCGAGCACAGCCCGCTGCTCCGCTCGGCCTGCCCGCTGCTGCCCCTGGCGCTCGGCCACGTCGCGCACCCGGTGATCCGCAACCGGGGCACCGTGTGCGGATCGCTGGCCCACGCCGACCCCGCCGCGGAGCTGCCGGCCGTGCTGCTGGCCCTCGGCGGCCACGTCGTCGCCCGCTCCGCGGGGGGAAGCCGCCTGATCGAGGCTGGCGACCTCTATCGGGGCGTGCTCGAGACCTGCCTCGAAGCGGGGGAGCTGCTCGAGGAGGCGTGGTTTCCGCGCCTCACGGCCGGCTTCGGGCTGCTCGAGGAGTCGCGGCGCCACGGCGACTACGCGCTGGCCGGCGTGGTTCGCGCCGGCGCCCGGCTGGCCCTCTTCGGGGTGGCCGCCACCCCCATTCTGGCCGACCCGGCGGACCCCAGCCGGGGCTTCGATCCGAGCCCCGACCTGGAGGCCTCGGCAGAGTTCCGGAGGCGGCTGGTGCGCAGCCTGACGGCGAGGGTGCTGGCGGCGTGAGGGTCAACGGCCAGGAGCGCCGGCCGCCTTCCGGCGGCCGCCGCCTGCTCTCCGACTACCTGCGTCACGACCTCGGCCTGACCGGGACCCACGTCGGCTGCGAGCACGGCGTCTGCGGCTGCTGCACGGTGCTGCTCGACGGCCGGCCGGTCCGCTCCTGCCTGCTGCTCGCCGTCCAGGCCGAGGGCCACGAGCTGACGACCATCGAGGGCCTGACCGCCCCGGGCGCCCCGCTCCATCCCGTCCAGGCCGCCTTCCTCCAGGAGCACGCCCTGCAGTGCGGGTTCTGCACGCCCGGCTTCGTCCTGGCGGTGGTGGGGCTGCTGGCCGACAACCCCCAGCCCGGCGACCGGGAGATCGAGGAGGCCATCGCCGGCAATCTCTGCCGCTGCACCGGTTACGCGTCGATCCGGCGCGCTGCGAGGCGCGCCGCCGCCGCCCACCGGGAGGACCGGTGAGCAGCCCCTGGTTCGGCCGGCGTGTCCCCCCCCGGGAGGACGAGCGGCTGCTGCGCGGGCAGGGCCGCTTCACCGACGACATCCCGGGCCCGGCCTACGAGTGCTGTTTCGTGCGCAGCCCGCACGCCCATGCCCGGATCCTCTCGATCGACACCAGCGCCGCCCGCGCCCTGGCCGGGGTGGTGGCGGTGTACACGGCGGCCGACCTCCCATTCGGCGCCCAGGACCTGCCCCTGCTGATCCCCCACCCCAGCCTCGGCCACGGCCGCACCCAGCGCTGCCTGGCCTCGGAGGTGGTCCGCTACGCCGGCGAGGCGGTCGCCTTCGTGGTGGCCGAGGACCGCTACCTGGCCGAGGACGCCGCCGAACTGGTCCGGGTCGACTACGAGGAGCTGCCGGTGCTGATCGGGCTCGAGGCGGCCGAGCGGGCCACCCACCTGGTCCACCCCGATGTGCCGGGCAACCGGGCCGCCGAGCTGCTCCAGGAGGCCGGCGACGTCGAGCCGGCCCTGGCCGCCGCGCCCCACCGGCGCCGGCTCCAGCTCCGGTTCGAGCGCGGCGCGGCCCACCCGCTCGAGGCGCGCGCGGTGCACGCCGTGTGGGACGCGGCGGCGGCGCGGCTCACCGTCCATGACTCGACCCAGTCCCCGACCTCGATCCGCGGCGGCCTGGCGGTTCTCTTCGGCCTCCCCGAGAGCTCGGTCGACGTGATCGCCCCCGACGTGGGGGGCGGCTTCGGGCCCAAGATCATGCTCTTCCACCCCGACGAGCTCCTGGTCCCGTTCGCGGCGATGCGGCTCGGCCATCCGGTCCGCTGGACCGAGGACCGCGCCGAGCACTTCACGGCGGTGAACCACGAGCGGGGCCAGCGCCACCAGGTCGAGGTGGGCTTCGATGACGCGGGCCGGCTGCTGGGGCTGGACGTGGACTTCACCCATGACGCGGGGGCCTACACCCCCTACGGCGTCATTCTGCCCATCATCACGGCTGCCTCGATACCCGGAGCCTACCGGCTGCCGGCTTACCGGGTCCGCTTCCGCGCCCTGTACACCAACGCCACCCCGACCTCCCCGTACCGGGGCGCGGGCCGCCCCCACGCCTGCTTCGTGATCGAGCGCACCCTGGACGCGATCGCCGCCCAGCTGGGAATCGATCGGGTCGAGGTCCGGCGCCGGAACCTGATTTCGCCGGGCCAGTTCCCGTACGAGGTCGGCGTCGGCTGGCAGGACGGCAACCGGGTGGTCTACGACAGCGGCGACTACCCCCGCCTGCTGGAGCGGGCGCTGGAGATGATCGGGCCGCGGCCGCCGGGCGCGCACATCGGCGGCGGCCTCTCCCTGTACGTCGAGGGGACCGGCGTCGGTCCCTACGAGGGCGCCCACGTCCAGGTCCTGGTCGGAGGCCGGGTGGTCGCCCACACCGGGGTCCCATCCCAGGGCCAGGCCCACGCCACCGTGTTCGCCCAGGTGGTCGCGGACCAGCTCGGCCTGACCCCCGCCGACGTCGACGTGGTGGGCGGCGACACCCGCCGCTTCCAGTGGGGGGTGGGCACGTTCGCGTCCCGGAGCGCGGTCACCGCCGGCAACGCCATGCACGTGGCCGCCGGACTGGTGGCGGAGAAGGCGCGCCGGATCGCCGCCCGGGAGTTGGAGGTCGACCCCGCCGACCTGGAGCTGGTGGGCGGCGAGGTCAGGGTCAAGGGCGCCCCCGGCCGCTCGCTGCCGCTGGCGGCGGTCGCGGTACTCGCCAATCCAGTCCGCTACGCGTTCGGCGGCGGCACCGAGGCGGCGACCCAGTTCGTCGCCCGGGAGCGGCCGGGACCGCCGCTGGTGGGCGACGAGCACCCCGGCCTGGAGGCGACCGGCTACCACTCCCCGGTGGGCTCGACATGGGCGGCGGGCTGCCACGCGGCCTGGGTCCGGGTGGATCCCGTCAGCCACCGGCTCGACATCCTCCGCTACGTGGTCGTCCACGACTGCGGCCGCGTCATCAACCCGCTGGTGGTGGAGGGCCAGATCCAGGGTGGAGTCGCCCAGGGGATCGCCGGGGCCTATTACGAGCGGCTCGCCTATGACGCAGAGGGCCAGCTCCGCAACGCCTCCTTCATGGACTTCCTGATGCCCTACGCAACCGAGATCCCGGAGGTCCTGATCGACCACCTCGAGACGCCGTCCCCGCTCAACCCGCTCGGTGTCAAGGGGGCGGGCGAGGCGGGCGTGATCCCGGTGGGTGCCGTCCTGGCGGCGGCCATAGAGGAGGCCACCGGGCTGGCCGTCAGCGAGATGCCGCTGTGGCCGCAGCGCCTGGAGGAGCTGGCGGCCGCGGGCGGTCACGAGCCGGCCTGAGGGGGCGCCCGGGCAGCGTCCCGGAGCGGCCGGCCGGCGCTACCCTGGGCCCAGGATGGCCTGGCCCTGGTACCTGCTCCGGCTCCTGGTCTGGCGCCTGGACCGGCTCCGGGCTCGCCTGGGCCGGGCGCCCCGCTGGGTGTCCTTCCTGCTTGAGGAGGCGCCGCCGGCGCTGGCCCCTCCGCCGGGCCCGCTCTGGCAGCGTCTGCTCGGTCCCGGGCCGGCCGCCATGCCGGTTCTGGAGGAGCAGATGCGCCGGGTCGCCGCCGACCCGCGGGTGCGGGGAGTGGTCGTCCACCTCCGCCCCATGTCGCTGACCGCCGCCCAGGCCGACTCCCTGCGCGAGCTGCTGGCCGTCACCCGGGCGGCCGGCAAGCGGGTGGTGTGCTGGGCCCCCTCCTACGGGACCGGCACCTACAGCGTGGCCTGCGCCGCCGACGAGCTGCTGATCCAGGAGGGGGGCGGGATCGGGCCGCTGGGCGTGGCCCGCACGTACGTCTTCCTGGCCGACAGCCTGCGCCGGGTCGGCCTGGAGGCGGACCTCATCCAGGTCACGCCCTACAAGACGGCAGGTGACATGTTCACCAGGTCGGATCTCAGCCCCGAGGCCAGGGAGATGGCCGACTGGCTGGCGGACGCCGCCCTGGCCGAGTTGCTCCGAGCGGTCGGCGCGGGCCGCGGCCTGGGCGCCGGCGAGGCCCGGGCCCTGGTCGACCACTCGCCCTACACCGATCTCGAGGCGGAGCGGCGGGGCGCCGTTGACGGGGTGGTCGGCGAGGAGGACCTGCCGGCTCGGCTGGGGGCGGCCGTCGTGCCCTTCGCCGCCGCCTCCCGCCGCCTGCGCAGGCCGCCGCCACCCCGGCCGGGGCCGGTGGTGGGTCTGATCCGGGTGGAGGGCAGCATCGTCGACGGCCGGAGCCGGCGCAGCCCGCTCCGGCTCCCGATCCGGCTGCTCACCGGCGACACTGCCGGCGATCTGACGGTGGTCGAGCAGGCACGCCGGCTGGCGGCCAGCCGCCGGGTTGGCGCTGTCGTGCTGTGGGTGGATTCGGGGGGTGGCTCGGCGACCGCCTCGGAGGCCATGGCCGCGGCCCTCAGGAGCCTGGCCGCACGCAAGCCGCTGGTGGCGGCGATGGGTTCGGTGGCCGCCTCGGGCGGCTACTACGCGGCCGCTCCGGCCCAGCGCGTGTTCGCCCAGCCGGGGACCATCACCGGTTCCATCGGGGTGCTGGCGGGCAAGCTGGTCGGGGGCGGCCTGCTCGACCGCCTCCTGGTCTCGCGGGCGCCGGTCACCCGCGGCGAGCACGCGGACATGGAGAGCTCCGAGCGGCTCTTCAGCGAGGCCGAGAGGGGGCGCCTCCGGGAGTCGGTGGAGCGCTCCTACCAGGTCTTCCTGGAGCGGGTCGCCGGCTTCCGCGGTCTCCCCCTGGCCGAGCTGGAACCGATCGCCGGAGGCCGGGTGTGGACCGGCCGCCAGGCGCTGGAGCGGCGGCTCGTCGACGAGCTGGGCGGCCTCCAGGCGGCGGCCGCCGACGCCCGCCGCCGGGCCGGCCTGCGGGCCGACGCGCCCCTGGTCGAGTTGAGGCCGGGGCGCCGGGAGCAGCCGCCCGCCGCCCCCGATCTGGCCGTCGCGGTCGAGCACGGGCTGCGGCTGGGGGCGGCGCTCAACCGGACCGGTGTCTGGTGGCTGTGCCCGGTCGCCTGGGAGGGCTGGTGAGCAGGTGGGCGGACCTGGCGCGCAGCCCGGGACACCCGAGCGCTGCGCGCGGCAGCCGCCGGCGGTGGGGCTGGTAGCCTGCCTGCGGTGACCGCCACGCTCGTCAACCTGATCGCGTCCGGGGGCCTGTTCGCGATCTTCGTGACGATGGCCGGCGAGAGCGCCGGGCTGCCCATCTCCAGCGAGATCGTGGTCCCGCTGGGGGGGGCGCTGGCCGCCCAGGGCAGGCTCAGCTTCGCGCTGGTGGGGGCCGCCGCCTCGCTGGGCAACCTGGTGGGCTCGC
>JBBSHA010000001.1:0-31548 GCA_038253595.1 Candidatus Dormibacterales bacterium | reverse complement strand
GACAGCTGCGGCTGGTGGGAGAGGACGAGGAGGTCTCCTGACCCGGAGCTGTTTTAGGCGCACCTAGGCCAGCGGCTAGGTATGCCCGTGCTAGGCTGTCGGCATGCCTAAGGAAGCGGCGGAAGGGCGCGCCACCTCGGCCGCCCAGGAGGACTACCTGAAGGTCCTCCACGCGCTGGAGGGAGACCGCGACCCCGTGCCCACGTCGGCCCTGGCCGGGGCGCTCGGCGTCACCTCCGCCTCGGTCAGCGAGATGCTGACCAAGCTCGCCGCCCGCGACCTGATCAGCCACGACCATCACCGGGGCGCCACGCTCACCGGCCGCGGTCTGGCGATCGCGGTGGAGATGGTCCGCCACCACCGTGTGCTGGAGACCTACCTGGTCCGGGCCCTCGGCTACAGCTGGGACGAGGTCCACGAGGAGGCCGAGCGGCTCGAGCACGCAATCTCCGAGAAGCTGGAGCAGCGGATGTGGGAGGCGCTCGGCCGGCCCGCGGCGGACCCCCACGGGGACCCCATCCCGAGCGTCGACGGCACCCTGCCGGCCACGCCCGGGCACCCCCTGCCGGAGGCGCCGGCCAACGCCCGCCTGCGCGTCAGCCGCATCTCCGACCGCGACCCCGACAAGCTGCGCGCCATCGAGCGCCTGGGACTGCTGCCGGGCACGCTGCTGACCGTGCTCGAGGTGAGCCGCTGGGAGGGCCCAGTGACGCTGGTCGTGGCCGGTACCCAGGCCGCCGTTCCGCTGGGTCTGGCCCGCGTCATCTTCGTGGAGGAGATCGGTGGCTGACGCGACGGCTGCCGATCTGCTGACCCCGGAGGACCGGCGTCGAGCCGACGACCGGCGGCGGGTCCTGGAGGCCCGCCACGGCCGCCACCGGGTGAGTCTGCTGGCGATGCTGGTCGGGCCCGGGATCCTGGTCATGCTGGGCGAGAACGACGGCCCGAGCATGCTCTCCTACGCGGCCAGCGGAGCCACCTACGGGATCGGCTTCTTCGTGCCCTTCATCCTTGTCACCTTCATGGCGGCGATCGTCGTCCAGGAGATGGCGATGCGGGTCGGCGCGGTGACCCACCGGGGCTACGGCCAGCTCATCTTCGAGCGCTTCGGCCGCTTCTGGGGCTGGGTCTCGACGGGCGACCTGGTGGTCACCAACCTGGTCACGCTGATCACCGAACTGATCGCGATCCGGGTCGGGATGTCGTTTTTCGGGGTGCCGCCCGCCCTCTCGGTGCCGGCCGGGGTGCTGCTGGTTGTGGTCAGCGTGGCCGGGGGCCGCTACCGGCACTGGGAGCGGATCGCGCTCGGGATGGCCGCCCTCAACCTGCTCTTTGTGGTGGGGGCCCTGATGAGCCGGCCCGACCCGGCCGCGCTGGGCCGGGCCATAGCCACGTGGTCCCCGCTCCCGGGGGGCTCGCTGCAGGTGTTCCTGCTCCTGGTTGCCTCCAACATCGGGGCCACGGTGACTCCTTGGATGATCTTCTTCCAGCAGAGTGCGGTGGCCGACAAGGGCGTGACCCCCCGCGACATCGGCCAGAGCCGGGCCGACACCGTGCTCGGCGGGGTGCTCGCCGCCATCTGCGCGGTGGGCGCCCTGGTGGTCGCCTCGCTACTCTTCCAGCACCACCTGGGCCCCGGCCGGCTCCAGGGTGGGGCCGGCTTCGCCCAGGCCCTGCAGCCGTTCATCGGCTACCCGGGCGCGGCGATCTTTTCGCTGGGCCTGGTCGAGGCCGGCGCCCTGGCAATGCTGACGATCTCGGCCAGCACGGCGTACGCGCTGGGGGAGGCCATGTCCGGTCCCCACAGCTTCAACCGCAAGTTCGGGGAGGCGCCCGGCTTCTACGCCTTCAACGTCGGCATTTCAGTCCTGGCGGCGGCGGTGGTGCTGATCCCGGGGGCGCCCCTGTTGGCGATCTCTCTCAATGCCAACCTGCTGGCGGTGGTGCTGATGCCCGCTGCCCTGGTCTTCCTGATGATGCTGGCCAACGACCGCGAGCTCATGGGCACCCGCTCCAACCCGCGCTGGCTGAACATCCTCGGCGCCGCGGTGGGCGCGGTGGTGGCGCTGGCCGGCACCTCGTACGCGCTGCTCGCCGCCTTCAACGCCCTCACCGGCCACTCAGCAGGCTGATGAATGAGCTCTCGCCGACCGCCTTCGTCACACTTCTGGCAGGCTGACCGGCATGGACGAGCACCAGCGCCACATCTACCAGGGCGAGCCGGACGAGGACCTGATCGAGGGCCTGGAACCCGACCAACTGGTCAGCGCCATGTACCGGCCGGTGCCCCGCCGCCGGCTGCAGCCGCGCGTGGTCGCCGCGCTCTGGGCCCTGCGGGTGTTCCTGCTCGTGGTCACCGCCGCCGTGGTCTACGCCTTCATCGCGGGCGTGGCCGGCGGCCGGAGCTGACCGGACCCAGCCTGGGCGCCGACCGGGGTCAGTAGATGAAGCCGATCAGCGGCACCGAGCCCGGCGAGCGCAGGGTCCGGGTCGAGATCACGCCCCAGCCCTGGTAGTTCATCTCCGAGACCTGGAAGCTGCCGTCGGCGTTGACCTGCTCGACATAGGCGACGTGCCCGACCCAGCTCTCCCAGGTCACCATGATGGCGCCCGGCTGCGGCGTCCGGCCGGTTGGGAAGCCCATCGCCTGAGCACCCCCGAACCAGGCCCAGGCGTCTCCGCTCCAGGGCACGCTGCGGCGGCTCGCGACGTACCAGGTGCAGTAACCGTAGGCGAACCGCTCCTTGGCGAAGCGGCCCAGGTGGGGAGGCTCCGAGGACACCCGCCGCGGCCACAGGTCGGGCCCGCGCCCATCCGGCACCACCAGCAACTGGCCGGGGGCCAGGTGCTGGGGGTCGCGCAGGTAGTTGAAGTCGATCACAGATTGCAGGTCCACGCGGTAGGCCTCGGCGATCGCAGCGGCGGTCTCACCTTCCCGGGCCGGCACCACCACGCCGGGGACGGGCGGGATCGTCAGGTGGTCGCCGGAGCTGATGCGGTCGCTGGCGGTGAGCTGGGCGTTCGACCAGCGCAGCTGGTCGGGGCTGATGTTGAACTTGGCGGCAACGCCCGGCACGTCCTCGCCCGCCAGCACCGTGTACGCGGTCGGCTGGTGCGTCGAGCGGGGGCCGCTGGGGAGCGCGATCGGCTTGATGATGGTGCCCGCCCGCCCCAGCGTGATGTCGCCGGACGTGCCGCCCTGGCCGAGGGCCAGCCCCTCGGCGTTGACCACGCCCAGCCGGAGCCGGGCGGAGGCCGGCAGGTCCCGGCTCAGGGTCGCGTAACCCGAGAACGTAATCGCGATCACCAGGACGATGGCGTGCGCGAAGTACCGGCTCAGAAGCGCCAGAACTCTCTACCCCCAAACACCCACCCTCAGTCGGGTGGAGCGAACAACCCCGGGAGGCTAGCAGAGGCCTTTCCAACGTGTCAACGCCCCTCGTGCGTAAAGAGAAGGTATGTTCGTCGAGCAGTCCAGCCGCAGCGGCGGTGGTGATCCGACCAGTAACGGCAAGCCAGGAGGCGTGTGTCTATGAGCCGTCAGGCCGACCGGGTCTCGCTCGACGAGGTTCGCAGGGTCGCCGACCCGGTGATCGCGAACGTCGCCCGCGCCATCGTCGACAAGGAGGACGAGGTGAGGCTCTGCCTCGCCACACTGCTCTGCCAGGGCCACCTGCTCATCGAGGACGTGCCCGGCGTGGGCAAGACCATGCTGGCCAAGTCGCTGGCCCGCTCACTGGACTGCAGCTTCCGGCGAATCCAGTTCACCCCCGACCTGCTCCCGTCCGACGTCACCGGGGTGCAGGCGTTCAACCAGAAGCTGGCCGACTTCGAGTTCCGGCCGGGCCCCGTCTTCGCCCAGATCCTGCTCGCCGACGAGATCAACCGGGCCACCCCCAAGACCCAGGCCGCGCTCCTGGAGGCCATGGAGGAGCGCACCGTCACCGTGGACGGCGACACCCACCCGCTGCCCCGGCCCTTCATGGTGATGGCGACCCAGAACCCGATCGAGTACGCCGGCACCTTCCCCCTACCCGAGGCGCAGCTCGACCGCTTCTTCATGAAGGTCCGGCTGGGCTACCTGAGCGCCCAGGCCGAGGTCCGGCTGCTCGACTCGCGCAAGGTGGAATCCCCCTTCGAGGAGCTGCAGCCGGTGGTGTCCCACGGCGAGCTGCAGGCGGCCCAACGTGCCGTCGCCGACGTCTTCGTCAAGCCCGAGCTGAAGGAGTACATCGCCCGCCTGGTGGGGAAGACCCGGACCCACCCCGAGATCGCACTCGGCGCCAGCACCCGGGGCACGCTCAACCTCTTCCGCGCCGCCCAGGCCCGGGCCGCCATCGCCGGCCGCGAGTACGTGCTCCCCGATGACATCAAGGGCCTGGCCGAACCCATCCTCGGCCACCGCATCATCCTGCGGCCCAACGCCGAGATGCAGGGCTCCAGCACCTCCCGGATTCTGGCCCAGCTGATCGAGCGGGAACCCGTGCCCCAGCTCAGCTACGACAGTTAGCAGGGTGCATACACTCCGGCGATGACCCGGGCCCTGCTCGGTCTCAGCCTGCTCCTGCTCCTCTTCTTCGCCTATCTGACCGCCATCCGGCCGGCCTTCGCCCTCGCCTACGCACTCGGCCTGCTCTTCGTCCTGGCCTGGCTGTGGCCGCGGCTGTCGGCCCGGGGCATCAGCATCGAGCGCTCGCTGGATGCCGGCACCCCGACCGTGGGCGAGTCGTTCGAGGAGACGTTCACCGTTCGCAAGCGAGGCGGCGTCCCCGCGCCCTGGGTCGAGGTGGTGGACGTCAGCCGGCTGCGCGACTACCAGCCCGGGCGGATCGTCTCGCTGGGCAAGCAGAAGGTCAGCTGGGCCGCGCGCGGCGTCTACCACCAGAGAGGCTGGGTCGGGTTCGGACCGACCCGGGTCCGGGTCAGCGAGCCGTTCGGGCTGTTCAGCCGGACGCTGCGGCTCAACCAGAAGAACGAGGTGCTTGTCTACCCCCGGGTGCGCCAGCTGCCCGACCTCCTGATGCCGGCCACCCAGCACGCGGGCGTCGCTCAGCGCTTCGGCAACTGGGCCGACTACCCGCCCGAGACCGGCGGGGTGCGCGAGTACGCGGCCGGCGATTCGTTCGGCCGCATCCACTGGGCGCTCTCCCAGAAGCACCGGCGGCTCATGAGCAAGACCTTCGAGCAGCCGCTCACCGCCGACATCTGGCTGGTCCTCGACCTCGACCGCGGCGTGCACCACGGCGAGGGCGAGGAGTCCACGGTGGAGTACGCGATCAGCCTGGCCGCGTCGATCGCGATCCACGTCCACGGCCGCGGCCGCAAGGTCGGTCTGATCGCCAACGACGCCCGGGCCACCCTGCTCGAGCCGCACCGGGCGGCTCGCCAGGACCGCGTCATCCTCGACTACCTGGCCCTGGCCCAGGCCGACGGCGTCCAGAACCTGGCCGGGGCGATGGCGTGGGAGCGGATCCGCCGCCTGCCTCGGCGCGCGATCGCCGTGGTCACGCCCAGCCCCGACCCCGGCTGGGTGCCGGCGATGCAGGCCGTGCGGGGCCGCAACGACCCCCTGCTCGCCTTCTACATCGACGCCTCCAGCTTCGGCGCCCCGGAACCCAACCTCAGCTTCGATTTGGGTTCCGACGTCGACCTCTACGTGGTCCGCCGCGGCGACGACTTCGGCCGCCTGATGAGGACGCGCGATGCTGTCCGCCTGGTCTAGGACCCGCCCGCTCCGGGGCCGGCTGCCAGACGGGACGCTGCCGGCCGCCGCGATGACGCTGCCGCTGGCCCTGTGCATCGCCAACTCCACGACCACCGCCGCCTGGGTGCCCGGCTCCCAGGCCGTGGGCGGCGTCACGATGGTCGCGGCCGTGACGATGGGCATCCTGGCCGTGATCCGCCCGGTGCCCTGGCCGCCGGCCCTCGGGGCGGGCCTGCTGGCCGCCCCCGGGGCCGGCTACCTGGCCGCGTCGGGCGCCATCCAGCACGCCCATCCCGGCCCGGCCGGCGACCCGCTGGCCGTGCTGGCGACCTGGTCCTCGCACCTCCTGAGCGGCGAGACCGCCGCCGACGTGTCCTTCTTCCTCTGGGTCCTCTGCAGCCTCTTCTGGGTGGTCGGGGGCTGGCTCAGCTGGTGCGTGCTGCGCTGGCGGCAGCCGCTCCTGGGCCTGGTCCCGGGCGCTGCCGCGTTCGCCACCACCGTGCTCAACTTCCCGGCCGACCAGAACGGCTACACGTTCGTCTTCCTGGGGCTGACACTGGGGCTGCTGCTCTGGACGACGTACCTGCGCTCGCTGGAGAGCGCCTCCCGGCGCCGCGTCAAGCTCAGCTCCGACGCCCGCTGGGACTTTTGGGAGACGGGCGTGGCCGTCATGGTGGGCGTGATCATCCTGGGCATCTTCCTGCCCCCGCTGTCCCGCTCCGACAGCACGGTCGACATCGAGAACGGCAGCTTCCGGGGGTGGGCGGAGCTGCAGCAGCGCCTCAACCATCCGGTCGCCTTCGGGCGCGGCGCCAGCAGCGGGACCTCGATCGGCTTCTCCGCGGACGTTCCCCTCGGCGGCCCCATCCACAAGACCGGTGGCATCGTGATGACGTACACGATCGAGGGCACGTATGGCGGTCCCCGCTACTTCAGAGGCCTCAACATGGTCCGCACCGCCAACGGCCGCGGGGGTCCGGAATGGCGCTATGGGGACCGGACGGCGGCCACCCAGCCCCTGCCCAAGGACTCCGGGCTGGCGTACGCCGAGACGTATGACGCGCAGGGCACCGGCGCCTTCAAGATCCAGATGCTGAAGCCGCCGGAGGGGGCGGCCGACGTCCTCTTCTATCCCGGCAGCGTGACCCGGATCGACCGCCCCGCCGTGGCCCGCTCCGCGGCGCCGGCGGCGGACAGGCTGCTGACCGTGGACCGCCTGTCGGGGGCCGGCCGGCAGGGGGGCGCGGGGACGTACAAGGTGAACGTCGCCTACCCGAACCCAACCGAGGACCAGCTGCTCCAGGCCGGCACCGACTACCCGGCCTGGGTGGTGCCCTACACCAACTTCTCCAACCTCAGCAACCCGCAGGCGGTCGGGACGGTAGCCGCCCCGCTGTCGGGCAACAACTACCGCTCGCGGGCGACGCTGCAGCGGGTGCGCGACCTGGCGCTCAAGGTGACCGAGGGGGACGCCACGCCGTACGCCAAGGCGCAGTCGATCGAGACCTACCTGCGCTCCAACTACACGTACACTCTGAGCCCGCCGCCGCCGCCGGCCGACCTCGACCCGATCGAGTACTTCCTGTTCACCAGCAAGGCCGGCTACTGCGAGTACTTCGCCACCGCGATGGGGGACATGCTGCGCTCGCTGGGCATTCCCACCCGCCTCGTCAACGGCTACGGCCCGGGCACCTACGAGGAGCGTCTGGGTCGCTACGTCGTCCGCGAGTCGGACGCCCACACCTGGGTCGAGGCCTACTTCCCCAGGTACGGCTGGGTGCCCTACGAGCCGACGGCCGACGGCACCTACTTCCCGATCGCGCGCGCCAGCCTGAGCACCGCCTGCGCCCGCGACAGCACGGCCTGCGACCCCAACGCGGTGCCCGACACCTCCGGCGCCCAGACCGCGCCCAAGCCGATCAAGGGCGAGCTCGACCCCGGCGACGCGGGCGGGCTCGGCAACCGGGGCTTCCACTTTCCGGTGCCCGCCAACGGCATCGCCGGGCTGGCGGCGATCCTGCTCCTCCTGGCTGCCGGCGCCGGGCTGGCGATCTCCCGCTACCTGCGGCCGGGCTCCGTGGGCGGAGTCTGGCGGCGGACGGCGCTGCTGGCCCGGCTGGCCGGCGTGGCCGGCCTGCCGGGGGAGACCCCGCTCGAGTTCGGATCCCGCCTGGGCCGGGAGATCCCGGAGGCGGCCGCCCCGGCGGGCGCACTGGCCGACCGCTTCACCGTCGCCGCCTACGCCCCCCGCGAGGTGGCCGTGACCAGCCGGGAGGCGGTCCTGGAAGCCTGGGAGCAGCTCCGACCCCTGCTGCTGCGCCGGGTCCAGGGCCGCCTCCGCTTCGCCACCTGACCGGCGCTTCGCTTGGCGCTCCGCTGGCGCTCCGCTGCATGGGGGAGGCAGGCCTCCCCCCATGGGCCCCCTCCGCTACGTGCGACGTCTTGTGTCTTAGGGATTGACCACCCTGACGGGGCGGGGGACCCGCCCCTTCCCGCCATGCCTGTTCCATTAGAGTTTTTGGTGGTGACTCTGCTCAAGGTCTCCCCTTCGGGGCAGGTCTACGATGCCGAACTGGTTGACATCAAGGTCACCCGGGACCAGGGCGGCGGCTACTACGTGCACGGCCAGGGCCACTTCATCCTCTGCGAGGACCTGGAGGCGGCGGAGCGCAAGCGCCACGAGCTGGAGGTCTTCCGAGGCTTCGGGGGCCCGCGCCCGTGAGCTCGGTCCAGGGCCGGGAGTACCCGCCGATCGAGCTCACCCTCGACCCCGGCCGGGTGGCGGCCTTCGCCCGGGCCCTGGGCGTCGACCCGGCCGCCGGTGTGCCCCCCACGTACGCCGCCGTGTATGCGCTCGGCGCCACCGCGCCCCAGCTCCTGGAGGACCCCGAGGCCGCCATCGATTTCGCCCGCCTGCTCCATGCCGAGCAGGAGTTCGAGTGGGACCGCCACCCCGAGCCCGGGGAGACGGTGACGGCCCGCGGCCGTGTCACCTCTGACGTGGAGAGGCGGGGCGTCCGCCTGCTCGGGTTCGAGACCGAGGTGACGGCGGCGGGCCATCCCCTGTGCCGCTCCCGGGCCCGCTTCGTGATCGGGGCCGCCGGATAGTGAGCGGGCTCGAGGTGACGTTCACCCGGGAGCAGATCGCCGCCTACGCGGATGCCTCCGGCGACCGCAACCCGATCCACCTGGACGACGCGTTCGCGAGATCGGTGGGGCTGCCCGGCGTGATCGCCCACGGGCTGCTCCAGATGGGCCTGCTGGCCCGGGTGGCGGGCGATCCCCGGCGCCTGCGCCGGCTCAGCTGCCGCTTCGCGGGCATGGTCCAGCCGGGCGAGACGGTGACGTTTTCGGCCAGCGAGCAGGAGGGCCGGGTGGCGCTGTCGGCGGTCGATGGCGCTGGGCGCCAGGTCCTCACCAGGGCGTCCGCCGAGCTGGAGTTGGGTTAATGCATCGCGTCATGATCGGGCCCCTCCCAGGCCCCTCCTCGAAGGTCTGAGCCGCTTGTTCGATCTCTCGGGCCGGGTCGCCGTGGTCACCGGTGCCTCCCGTGGGCTGGGCCGCGAGGACGCCCTGACGCTGGCCCGGATGGGCGCCGACGTCGTCATCACCGTCATCCTGATCGAGGACGATCCCGACCTCCAGACCACGGCCGAGGGCGCCAACGCCGTCCTCGCCCAGGTCGCCACCGCCTCGGGTTGGGTCTACTCCAACGCGACGGCCGAGGAAATCCGCGGCCTGGGCCGCCGCTCGACCGCCATCAAGATGGACGTGACCGACCGTGAGCGGGTGCGCGAGGTGTTCGCCCAGGTCAAGGCCGAGTTCGGGCGGATCGACATCCTGGTCAACAACGCCGCCACCCTCGACAACACCGCCCAGGTGGCCAGGATGGACTACCGGCTGTGGGACCGCGACGTTCTGGTCAACCTGACCGGGTCCTTCAACTGCACCAAGGAGGTCTGGCCCTACATGGAGGAGGCCGGCTTCGGCCGGCTCATCTTCATGGCCTCGGTGGCGGGCACCATCGGCGGCTTCGGCCAGGCCAGCTACTCGGCCACCAAGGCGGGCGTCATCGGCCTCGCCAAGACCTGCGCTCTGGAGGGGGGCAGGCACGGGATCACCGCCAACGCGATCGTTCCGGGCATCATCCGGAGCGAGGCCGCCAGGGCGGCCGAGGGCAGCCCCATCTATCAGCGGTTCAAGCAGCGGACCGTCTTCAAGCGTTTCGGCGAGCCCTCCGACATCGCGGCGGCGATCGCCTTCCTGTGCTCCGACGAGGCCGGCTACATCACCGGCAGCACGCTCGAGGTGGCCGGCGGCATCAACCTCTTCACCGCCTAGGTCGTCAATGGGCGAGTGCGTGGACGTCCGGCTGGAGGGGGGGATCGCCCGCGTGGTCATGCACCGCAAGGGCAACAACTCGATCGCGCCCGACCTCACCGGCGAGCTGCGGGAGGCCTTCGAGAAGTTGGGCCGGGACCCCCAGACCCGGGTAATCGTGCTCCAGAGCGGGTACGAGCGGTACTTCAGCGTGGGCGCCGACCTGACCGCCATGGCGGACGGCGTGGACCGGGAGGCGGCCGGGGCCGAGGACCGGATGGCCGAGATGATCCTGGGCCTGGCTGAGGACTTCACGGCCATCGAGCGCTGCCCCAAGCCGGTGATCGCCGCCCTCGGCGGCCACACCCTGGGCGGCGGCTGCGAGCTGGCGCTGTGCTGCGACTACCGGCTGATGGTCGAGGACGGCCGCTCCCGGATCGGCCAGAGCGAGACGGCGCTCGGCATCATCCCGGGCGCCGGGGGCACGCTCCGGCTGCCCCGGCTGATCGGCAAGGCCCGGGCGCTGCCCCTGATCCTGGAGGCGACCCGGCTCTTGGCCGGCGAGGCGGAGGCGATCGGGCTGGTCAACCGGGCGCTGGTTCCCGAGCAGCTGGACGCCGCAGTGGACGAGCTGGCCGCCCGGCTGGCGGGGTCGGCGACGCTGGCGCTGGGGCTGGCCAAGGACTCGGTCAACCGGGGCCTCGACGTATCCCTCGCGGAGGGGATGCGGATCGAGGCCCGCAACTTCGCCCGGGCGGCGCTCAGCGAGGACGCAGTGATTGGGGTGATCAGCTTCCTGCAGAAGCAGGAACCTGAGTTCAGGGGCCGCTGAGGCGCTCCAGGCCGGCGGAGCCGGCCCTTACGACGACTCGGGTGTCTATTGGGCCGCTTTGCGGCGGGGGAGGTACGCGGCCGGTTCAGGGTACCGGGGTCAGGCCCATGGCGGCGACCCGCTGCCGGATCAGCGCGATCGCCTGGTCGACCCGGACTACATCGTCGCCCAGGCAGCGGATGACCAGCTCTCGGCTCTCCTGGTGGGGGTAGGAGCCCACCGAGACGTCCGGGTGCGACTCCTCCAGCTCTCGCATCACCGGGTAGAAGCGCGCCTCCACGGCGAATGCGAACCTCAGCTCGCGGACCGTGGCGGCCGAGCGCCCGGCCAGGTGCTCGGGCTCGATCTCCTCGGTGAAGATGGCCTTCAGCTCGGCGGGCACGCCGGGCAGTACGAACAGCCGGGTGCCCCCAGCTTCGTACATCAGCGCCGGCGCCATCCCCCGCCGGTTGCGGAGAACGCGGGCCGGGGCGGCCGGGATGTCGGCCATCCGACGGTTGCCCTCGCTGACCTGGGCGGAGTCGACCAGACCCGCCTCGTGCAGGCGTCGGACCCGGCGCTCGATCCGGGCCAGCACCTCGGGCTCGATCCGAAGTGGCCGCTCGAGGGCGGCGGCGACGGCCTCGAAGGTGCGGTCGTCGGGGGTGGGTCCGAGGCCCCCCATGCAGAGCAGGACCTCCACATCGGGGTCGGCGAGGTCGCGCCGGATCTGCTCCACGATGTGCTCCCGGCGGTCCTTGATGGTGGTGATCCGCTTCAACGGGTGGCCCAGCAGGCGCAGCCGCTCGGCCAGCCAGTGGGAGTTGGTGTCGAGGGTGAAGCCGGCCAGCAGCTCGTCCCCGATGGCGATGATGGCGGAGGGCACTAGATGAATAATTCCAGACCCACAGCGGATCTTTGGCCCCCATGCACCCCATCTCGCGGCCAGGCGTCTGCAGTCCTCTTATCACGCACCGTCGGTGCGCTTCCTCCGGTCCTCGGCGCCCGACCACGATCTGGGGCACCTGGGAACCGAATTTCTCGCCGCTTCGGAATCAATCATCAGTTGGTTATAGCGCTTACCAACGCCTCACACCCATATGCCTAGAATGGCCGCTGTTCTTTGATCGAAGTTCAGGGTCTGACCAAGTTCTACGACGAGCGCCCGGCGGTCGTCGACATGACCTTCTCCGTTCCCCGCGGGCAGGTTCTCGGCTTTCTCGGCCCCAACGGCGCCGGCAAGTCGACGACGATGCGCATCCTCACGGGCTACCTCAGCGCCAGCGCGGGGACCGCCTCGATCGCCGGCTTCGACATCTTCGCCTGCTCGCTCGACGTCCGCCGCAGGGTCGGCTACCTGCCTGAGCTGAACCCCCTCTACACCGACATGCGCGTCCAGCCCTACCTGGACCTGATGTGTCGGCTGCGGGGCGTGGCGCGGAGCCGGCGCCGCTCCCGGATCGACTACGCGATCGAGGCCTGCGGCCTGGGTGAGCGGCGCCGGGAGATCATCGGCCGGCTGTCCAAGGGCCTCCGCCAGCGGGTGGGCCTGGCCCAGGCCGTGGTTCACGACCCCGACGTGCTGATCCTCGACGAGCCCACCTCCGGCCTCGATCCGGGCCAGGTCCGGGAGACGCGAGGCCTGATCTCGGCCCTCGGCCGCCTGCACACGGTGATCCTCTCCAGCCACATCCTGCCCGAGGTCCAGGCCACCTGCGAGCGGGTGGTGATCATCAACCAGGGCCGGCTGGTCGCCGACGACACCCCGGCCAACCTCAGCCGCCGGCTGGGTGAGGGCCGCGACCAGGAGGTGGAGGCGATCGTCCGCGGCGATCCGATCGAGGTGGAGAGGCACCTGCGCAGCCTGGAGGGCGTGGACCGCGTCGACGTCAGGCCACTGGGCGACGGCGAGAGCCAGGTCGTGGTGACCGGGGGCCGCTCCGATCTCCAGGACGCGGTCGCCCGGGCGGTGGTCAAGGCCGACCTCGGCCTCCGCGAGCTGCGCTCCCGGGTTCTGTCCCTAGAGGACGTCTTCCTGGAGCTGACCACGGAGGAGACCGAGTGATGGCCGAGAACCAGCCGCCGGAGAAGCACGCGGGCCGGCCCGGCCCGCGCCGAGCCCCGGAGCCCGCCCCCGACCCGCTGGAGCCGGAGCTGGGACTGGACGCCGGCGAGGTCCCGGCCAACACCTCGGCCGGTCCCGCCGGCCCCGGGCCACGACCCCGGCCGGTCCGCGCCCGGGCCCGGCCGTGCTGACAGGGCCGCCCGCCACGCCGGGCCCGGCCGAGCCGGACGCGGGCACGCCCCGGGAGCGGGAGACGCCGGCGGTCACGCTCTACGACCGGGTCTGGGCCTCCGGCCTCCCCAACGCGGCGGCCATCGCGCGCCGCGAGCTGAGCGGCTACTTCATCTCGCCGATCGGCTACGTGGTGGGCGCGGTGCTGGCCCTGATGATCGCCGGTATCGGGTTCATCGGGCCGGTGGGGCTCGGCCAGCCGATCAACTTCGGCCAACAGGTGCTGGCCCTGGCCTCCTTCCTGATGGTGTTCGTGACCCCGCTCTACACCATGCGCCTGCTCGCCGAGGAGCGTCGCTCGGGCACGCTGGAGATGATGCTGACCTCGCCGGTCCGCGACTGGGAGGTGGTGGTCGGCAAGTGGCTGGGCTGCCTGGTCTTCTACCTCGCCACCCTGGCCTCGACGCTGGTCCTGCTCGCCTTCATCGTCGCCCTCACCCCGACCCGGGTGGGCGTCCACGTCTTCGGCCACACCCTCTCGGTGCCCAACCTCGACTACGGGTCAATCCTCACCGCCTACATCGGGGTGGTGCTGGTGGGCTCGGCCTGGGTCGCCATCGGCCTGCTGGCATCCAGCCTGACCTCCAACCAGATCATCGCCGCCATCCTCGGGATCGGGCTGCTGCTGGGGCTGGACTACGTGCTCGGGGTCCTCTCCCACGTCGTGATCGCGCCCTACGGCAGCCTCCTCGACTACCTCAACGCCACCAACCGGGCCGCCTCCTTCAACGAGGGTCGGCTGGTGCTGAGCGACTTCGTCTACTTCCTAACCCTCAGCGCGGCGGCCCTCTTCCTGACCACACGCGTCCTCGAGTCGCGCAAGTGGCGCTGAGGAGTTGAGGCACCTCGAGCGCCGGCTGGCGCTGCTATGCGCGGCCGCCGGGGTGCTGCTGGTCTTCATCGCCGCCAGCCTGCTGCTGGTGGAGGGCCACATGTCGCCGGCGGTGTCCTACACGCTGCTCGCCGGGATCGCCCTCCTGATCGGATACGCCGTGCTTGACCCGGCCGCGGCCATGGACCTGGTCCGCAGCCGGCAGGCGCGTTTCGGCTCCCTGAGCGTGATCGTGACCGCGGTGGCGATCGGCATTCTGGTCACCTTCAACGTGCTGGCCTCGCGCTCCACGGCCTCTGTGGACCTGACCAAGGCGCGCCTCTACACCCTCTCCGAGAAATCGACCCTGATCACCCGGCGGCTGGGCGCCGACCTCGCCGTCACCGGCTTCTTCCGGCCCGACCAGCAGGATTCCCAGCGCCGGGTCCAGGGCCTGCTCAGCCTCTACCAGCAGCAGAGCGGCCACGTCAAGGTGCACTACCTGGACCCCGACCTGAACGCCCTCCAGGCCCGCCAGCTGGGCGTGACGATCCCGGGCAGCCTGGTCCTCCAGTATCGGGGCAAGCCGCCCCTGGTCCTGACCCTGGCCTCGCAGACCGAATCGGACGTGACCGGCGCCATTCTCCGCCTGGAGTCCAACCGGACCCCGACCGTCTGCTGGGCGGCCGGCGAGGGGGAGCGCGGGCTGACCGACTCCGACCAGGTCCACGGCTATTCGGTGGCGGCGGAGGAGATCAAGTCCAACAACTACCAGACCCGGGAGCTCCTGCTCTCCCAGCAGGGACAGGTGCCGGCCGACTGCGACGTGGTGGCGCTGATCGGGCTCCGGACCGCGCTCAACGAGAACGCGGTGAAGGCGCTGACCGACTACCTGGGAGGCGGCGGCAAGCTGATGCTGGCCCTGGACCCCTGGAATTTTCAGCCCCTGGCCTCGGTCAACAGCGTCCTGGCGCCCTACGGCGTCAGCTTCAGCGGCGGCCTTGTGGTCGAGGGCGACGCCGCCCACTCCGCCTCCAACGACCCCACCACCCCGGTCGCCTTCGACTACGGCTCATCCCCGATCGTCAAGGACCTGCAGGGCAAGTACGTCTTCTTCCCGCAGACCACCCGGATCACCGGCCAGGCCACCAGCGCCACCGAGAGCCAGGTGGTCCGGAGCACCGACAAGGCCTACGAGATCGCCCAGCCGCGCCAGAGCTTCGGCCGCGAGGGGGCGGACAAGGGCGGCCCCTTCGTGCTCATGGACACCCTGAGCCTGAAGCAGTCGAGCGGCCGGGAGACCCGGCTGGTGCTGTTCGGGACCTCGGCGATCGCGGAGAACCGGACCCTTCCCCCGAGCGCGGCCGGCGCCAACTCCGACCTGCTGCTGGGCTCTCTGGACTACCTCTCGGAACAGGAGGGACTGATCGGCATCAGCCCCAAGCCGCCGAGCGCAGCGCCCCTGGCGCTCACCGACCAGCAGGCCCGCTTCACGTTCCTCACCACCGTCGTGGGGGTGCCGCTGCTCTTCCTGCTCGGCTACCTGGCCGTGTGGCTGCGGCGCCGCTCCACGTACGCCTGAGAGGGAGGTCGGCAGCTGGTCGGCTGGAAGGGGGTCCTGGTCCTCCTGGTGGTGCTGGCGGCGCTGGGCGGGTACGCCTACCAGACCCGCAACCGCCCCGCGCCCGCCCCGGCGCCCGCTTTCTTTCCGTGCGGAACACTGACGGCGCTGGCGGTCCGGATCGAGGGCCCCCAGCGCACCCTCGAGTTCGAACGGCCGGCCCAGGGCGCCGACTGGCAGCTGCTGCAGCCCCAACGGGTGGCCGGAGACGCCGCCGAGATCGGCTACCTGGTCAACGCCCTCGACGCCCTCAAGGTCCAGAACACGATCAGGGCCCCGGGGGACGCGGCCGGCTACGGGTTGGACCACCCCAGGGAGACGGTGACCTGTCGCGTCAAAGGCGGTTCGTCATATACCCTAGCCATCGGCAGCCAGAGCTTCGACAGTTCCGGCTATTACGCCCAGAAGTCTGGCGACAGCCGGGTCTACGTGATCTCCAGCGTCGAGGTCGACCAGGTCGACCGTTCGCTGGCCACGCCTCCGGTGAAGCCGGCCCCCAGTCCGACGCCATAGGCCTGTTCGGGGCCAGGCAAACTTGAAGAGGGTGAGTTGATGGATTCGAGCGTGGTGCTCTATGCGGTCGCCGGGGGCGCGCTCGCCGTCCTCTTCGCCGTCCTGCTGATCTTCCTGGTGCTCCGCAAGCCCCAGGGCAACGAGCGGATGCGGGAGATCGCGGCCGCCATCCAGGAGGGGGCCTCGGCCTACCTGAACCGGCAGTACCTGGTGATCGGCATCATCGGGGTGGTTTTCGCGATCGTGATCGGGATCTTCCTCAACCCCACCACCGCCATCCTCTACCTGGTCGGCGCCGGCCTCTCCGCCGCGGCCGGCTACGTGGGCATGAACGTTTCCGTGCGGGCCAACCTGCGCACCGCCGAGGCGGCCCGGGGCGGCCTGGGCCCGGCGCTCTCGGTCGCCTTCCGGGGCGGGGCCGTGACCGGGTTCATGGTGGTCGGCCTCGGTCTCCTGGGCGTGGCAATCGCCTACTACGCCACCGGCAACCTGGACGCCCTGGTGGGCCTCGGCTTCGGAGCCTCGCTGGTGTCCGTGTTCGCCCGGCTGGGCGGCGGCATCTTCACCAAGGCCGCCGACGTCGGCGCCGACCTGGTCGGCAAGGTGGAGGCCGGCATCCCCGAGGACGATCCCCGCAACCCGGCCGTGATCGCGGACAACGTGGGTGACAACGTCGGCGACTGCGCGGGCATGGCGGCCGACCTCTTCGAGACCTACGCCGTGACGATGGTCGCCGCCATGCTCCTGGGCTCGCTCCTCTTCAAGAGCAACGTGGCCTGGGTGGTGTACCCGCTGATCCTGGGCGCGGTCTCCATCGTGGGCTCGGTGGCCGGCACCCTGGCGGTCCGGGTCTACTTCCCGCGCTGGATCATGGGTGGCCTCTACGTGGGCCTGATCGCCGCCGGGCTGATCGCCCTGGTCGGCTTCTACGTGGTCACCAACGCATTCGTGGACGGCGGCTTCCTCAAGCCCGGGGGCGGGGTCAACGATCCCCGCAACCTCTTCTACTGCGGGGTGGTCGGTGTCGTGATCACACTCCTGATCGTGGCTATCACCGAGTACTTCACCGAGACGCGCTACCGGCCCGTGCGCCTGATCGCCGAGCAGTCGGTGACCGGGCACGCGACCAACATCATCGCCGGCTCGGCGATCGGGATGATGGCCACCGCGCTGCCGGTGGTGACGATCGGCGTCGGCATCCTGTTCAGCTACAACCTGGGCGGCCTCTACGGGATCGCGATCGCGGCCGTCTCCCTGCTCTCAATGACCGGCATCGTGGTCGCCATCGATGCCTACGGGCCGATCACGGACAACGCGGGGGGCATCGCCGAGATGGCCGACCTGCCGGAGGCGGTCCGCAACATCACCGACCCGCTCGATGCCGTCGGCAACACCACCAAGGCGGTCACCAAGGGCTATGCGATCGGCTCGGCGGGGCTGGCCGCGCTGGTTCTGTTCGCCTCCTACACGCAGGAGCTGGCCCGGGCCGGCCATCCCCAGCGCTTCGACCTCTCCGATCCACCAGTCATCGTCGGCCTCTTCCTGGGCGGCATCCTGCCCTTCCTGTTCGGGTCGCTGGCGATGCTCGCCGTGGGCCGGGCCGGCGGCCTGGTGGTCGAGGAGGTGCGCCGCCAGTTCCGGGAGATCCCGGGGATCATGGCCGGCACCGCCAAGCCCGAGTACGGACCGGCCGTGGCGATCGTGACCGCCGCCGCCCAGCGGGAGATGATCCTGCCCGGCATCATCCCCGTGATCGCCCCCCTGGCCGTCGGTTTCATCCTCGGCCCCAAGGCCCTGGGCGGGATGCTGATCGGGGCCATCGTCACCGGCCTCTTCGTGGCCCTCTTCATGACCTCCGGGGGCGCCGCCTGGGACAACGCCAAGAAGTTCATCGAGGAGGGCAACCTGGGCGGCAAGGGGTCGGAGGCTCACAAGGCCTCGGTCACCGGTGACACCGTGGGTGACCCCTACAAGGACACCGCCGGCCCGGCCATCAACCCCATGATCAAGGTCATCAACATCATCGCCATCCTGGTCGCCTCGAGCGTGGCCGCACACTCGCTGCTGCACTAGCAGGCTGCTGGGTGGACCGCACCGGCCCGCAGGAGACGGTGGCGCCGGCACTGGACGACTACGCGATCGAGATCAGCGACCTCGACTCCCAGATCAGCGCGCTCGAGGAGGCCCGGGAGGACCCCCAGGAGATCTCGGACCTGAGGCTTCAGCTGGGGGTGCTGAGGGCGCTCTACCGGCAGGCGACCACGCTCCTGGAGGCGGGGCGGGCGAACCCCGAGCTGCGCCACCGCCTGGCCCTCCGCGGGTTCGGACCCTGGACCCTGGAGAACGTCTACGCCTTCGTCTTCGAGACCTCGGTGGAGCTGCCGGTGGAGGCCCCGCAGTCCTTCATCGGCGAGATCCGCGACACCGACTTCGAGTCCCTGCTCGCCGGCTGAGCCGGCAGGCTGCGATCTAGACTTCGGCGATGAGCTGGGCGGCCGTGCACCTCCCCGAGCGATACAACGCCGCCGTCGACATCCTGGACGGCAACCTCGAGGCGGGCCGCGGGAACCGGGTCGCGATCCGCACCGCGGACGGCCGCGAGCTGACCTACGCGGAGGTGGCGGCCGCTGCCAACCGGGCCGGCAACGGGCTCCGCGAGCTGGGGGTGGAGCAGGAGAACCGGGTCCTGATGGCGGTCCTGGACGGCCCCGAGTTCGCCTCCACGTTCTTCGGGGCGATCAAGGCCGGCGCGGTGCCGATCCCCGTCAACACCAACCTCAAGGCCCGCGACTACGCCCATTTCCTGAACGACAGCCGGGCCCGGGTGGCTGTCGTCTCGGAACCGCTGGCCGACGCCTTCCGGGAGATCCGGGGCGAGCTTCGCCACCTCCGCCATCTGGTGGTGGTGGGGGCGGCAGGCCCAGGCGAGGTGAGCGTGGCCGCACGGGGGTCGGCCGCCGCCGTGCGGCTGGAGGCGGCCGACACCAGCCGGGACGACATGGGGTTCTGGCTGTACAGCTCGGGGACGACCGGGTTTCCCAAGGGCGTGATCCACCTCCAGCACGACATGCGGGTGTGCACCGAGCTGTACGCCAAGCCGATCCTGGGCATCGGCGAGCGCGACGTCACCTACTCGGTGGCCAAGCTCTACTTCGCCTACGGACTGGGCAACGGTCTCTACTTCCCGTTCTCGGTGGGGGCAACCTCGGTGCTGCTGAGCGGGGCCCCCGCGCCCGCCACCGTGATCGAGCTGGTGCGCCGGCTGCGGCCCACGATCTACTTCGCCGTCCCCACCAGCTACGCCGGCACGCTGGCCGCCGACCCCGCCCTCTGGGCGGCCGCCGACTTCTCGTCGGTCCGGGTCTCGGTCAGCGCCGGGGAGCCGCTCTCGGCAGCCATCCTGGAGCGCTGGCGGGCGCGCACGGGGAGCGACATCCTGGACGGCATCGGGTCCACCGAGATCTGCCACATCTTCGTGTCCAACCGCCTCGGCGACGTGCGCCCCAACTGCAGCGGCCTGCCCGTCCCCGGCTACGAGGCGCGGGTGGTGGACGAGGAGGGGGTCGAGGTGGCGGCGGACGAGGTGGGCACGCTGTGGGTGAAGGGCGATTCCACGTGTTCCCACTACTGGAACCAGCACGAACGGACCAAGCAATCGATCCAGGGCGAGTGGATCAACACCGGGGACAAGTACCGGCGCGACGCCGGCGGCTACCTCAGCTACCAGGGGCGCACCGACGACATGCTCAAGGTGAGCGGGATCTGGGTCAGCCCGACGGAGGTGGAAAGGGTGATCAACGAGCACGAGGCGGTGCTGGAGTGCGCGGTGGTCGGCGTGACCGGCTCCGAGCAGCTGGTGCGCCCCGAGGCCTTCGTGGTGCTCCAGCCCGGCCGCGAGCCGGGCCCCGATCTGGAGCTCGCGCTGCGCGAGCACGTCCGCGCCACCGTGGCCCATTTCAAGTGTCCCCGCGCCTTCCACTTCGTGCCCGACCTGCCCAAGACCGCGACCGGCAAGATCCAGCGCTACAAGCTCCGCTGAGCCGGGGTGGCGGCGCCGTAGTTGGAGGCCCGCCCCCGCCGCCGCGTTCAGGGTTGGGCGCGGGTCAGCCCGACCTGCGGGTGGTGGCGGATGTAGATCTCCACGGCTTCTTCGGCCCCGCTCACGTCCGAAAAGACTACGACCTTCACCGACCCCAGCCGACCGAGGAGCGGACGGCGCTTCGGATACGCTCCCGAGGTGAGCAAGCACATCGCCGTGATGGCCGGCGACCTGGCCGGCCGGGAGGTCGTGCCCGAGGCGGTGAGGGTGCTGGAGGCGGCCGGCCTCGGCTACGAGTTCGAGGACTTCGAGGTGGGGGCCGGGCCCATTCTGCGCGGTGAGCCGGCGATGTCGGAGGCCACCTTCCAGGCCGTCTCGGGCGCCGACGCCATCCTCTTCGGGGCGATCGGCGACCCTCGGATCCCCGACGTCGGCTACCCGGCCCAGGTGCTGCTGCGCCTGCGCTTCGAGCTCGACCTCTACGCCAACCTGCGCCCGGCCCGGCTCTACCACGACCGCCTGAGCCCGCTCCGCGACCCCGCCCGGCGCCCGATCGAGATGCTCATCATCCGCGAGAACACCGAGGGCGCCTACGTGGGCGCCGGGGGCCGCTTTCGCAAGGGGACCGGGCACGAGGTGGCGATCCAGGAGGACCTGAACACCCATCACGGGGTCAGCCGGATCATCGAGTACGGCTTCCAGCGGGCGCAGCGGAAGCTATGCATGGTCGACAAGTCGAACGCCATGAGTCACGCGGGCGGTCTCTGGCAGGACCGCTGGGCGGAGATCCGGGAGTCCCACCCGGCCATCGAGACCCGCCACCTCTACGTGGACGCGGCGGCCATGGAACTGGTCCGCGATCCGACCCAGTTCGAGGTGCTGGTGACCGGCAACCTGTTCGGCGACATCCTCAGCGATCTGGCCGCGGCGCTGATCGGCGGGATGGGCGTGGCCCCCTCCGGCAACGTCAACCCGGAGTCCGGGCGGGGGCTTTTCGAACCGGTCCACGGGAGCGCGCCCAACATCGCCGGGCAGGGCATCGCCAACCCCTTCGGGGCGATCCTCAGCGCGGCTATGATGGTCGAGCACCTCGGTGACGAGGAGACGGCGCGGAGGATCGAAGCCGCTGTCGTGGAGGCGATCGCGGCCGGCGACTGCACCCGCGACCTCGGCGGCTCGCTCCACACTGGCGCGGCCGGTGACGCCGTCGTGAGGAGGCTCTAGAGTCAATGCGGACGCCGTCGTGAGGAGGTCTTAGGACGCCATGGGCATGACGATGTCGGAGAAGATTCTGGCCCGCGCCGCCGGCCGGGAGAGCGTCCGCCCCGGCGACCTGCTTATGGCCCGGGTCGACTTCGCGATGGGTCACGACCTGACCATCCCGCCCGCCGGCCGGATCATGCGCGAGCAGATGGGCGCCCAGCAGGTGTGGGACGCGGAGCGGGTGGCGGTGGTCCAGGACCACTTCCAGCCCGCCAAGGACGCCGCCAGCGCCACCCTGGGCCGGCTCACCCGCGAGTTCGCTCGGGACATGGGCATCAGGTGGTACTTCGAGGTCGGCCAGGGTGGCATCTGCCACACGGTGCTGCCCGAACGCGGGCTGGTCCTGCCCGGCGAGCTGGTGGTGGGGGCCGATTCCCACTCCTGCACCTACGGCGCGCTCAACAACTTCGCAACCGGCATCGGCTCCACCGACCTGGCCTGCGTGCTGGCGCTGGGCGAGCTGTGGTTCAGGGTCCCGGAGTCACTCCATTTCGTCTATCACAACCAACTCCCGGAGTGGGTCGAGGCCAAGGACCTGATCCTCCACGTGATCGGCACCATCGGCGTCGACGGGGCCCGCTCCAAGGCCATGGAGCACTCCGGCGCCGCCCTCGAGGCGATCGACATGGAGGGCCGCCTGACGATGACCAACATGGCCATCGAGGCCGGCGCCAAGAACGGAATCATGGCCTGCGACCAGATCACCGAGGAGTACCTGCGCGGCCGCGCCCAGCGCGCGTACACGCCCGTCGCCTCCGATCCCGACGCGGTCTACGAGAAGACCTTCGATTTCGACGCCGAGAAGGTGGGGATCACGCTCGCCTGCCCCAACTCGCCCGACAACATGGCCAGCATCGACCAGGTCGCCGGCACCCGGCTCGACCAGGTGTTCATCGGCTCCTGCACCAACTCCAGGATCTCCGACCTGCGCAAGGCGGCCCAGGTGCTGCAGGGTCGCCACGTGGCCCCCGGGCTGCGCCTGATCATCACGCCCTCCTCCGCCGAGGTCGCCCGCCAGTGCGAGCGCGAGGGCCTGATCGGGATCTTCATGGACGCCGGGGCGGCGTGGACGGCCTCCACGTGCGGCGCCTGCCTGGGCGGCCACATGGGTGTGGTCGGGGCGGGCGAGGTCTGCCTCAGCACCTCCAACCGCAACTTCCCGGGCCGGATGGGCGACCCCAAGGCCCAGGTCTACCTGAGCAACCCGGTGGTGGCCGCCGCCAGCGCGGTGGCCGGCCAGATCATCCACCCCCGGGAACTCCTTGACCGTGCGCCGGTGGCCGTATGAGCGTGCTCCGAGGGGCCGCCTGGCGCTTCGGGGACAACGTCGACACCGACCAGATCATCCCCGCCAAGTACGCCATCTACTCGCTGGACGAGAAGAAGCTGGGCGAGCACGTGTTCGAGGGGGTGCCCGGCAACGAGGAGGGCTGGTCGCAGCATATCCAAGCCGGTGACATCGTGGTCACCGGCGCCAACTTCGGCTGCGGCTCGTCGCGTGAGATCGCCCCGATCGCGATCCGGGGGGCCGGCGTGGCCTGCGTCATCGCCAACTCCTACGCCCGGATCTTCTTTCGCAACGCCATCAACCTGGCCTACCCCGTGCTGCAGTCGCCGCCGGCGGCCGCGGCCATCGAGCCGGGCGACCAGCTGGAGGTGGACCCGGACGCGGGCGTGATCCGCAACCTGACCCGGGGCGACCAGTACGAGTGCGAGGCCTACCCACCCTTCATGAACGAGCTGATGCGGATGGGGGGCCTGGTGCCCTGGGTCCGCCGCCGGCTCCAAGAGGACGCTAGCCAAGAGCCATCGGGGGCGCGCTGAGCCGCGTGGACGGGGTTGAGCCGGTGCAGCTCCAGGAGCCGCTGGCCGAGCTGATCCGCGACCCGACCCGGTTCGGTCACGACCTCCGGTTCCCCGAGCCGGGCGCGATCCGGGTCTACGACGACACGCTCCGCGACGGCGAGCAGATGCCGGGCGTGGCGTTCTCGCCGGCGGTCAAGTACGAGCTGGCCCGCGAGCTGAGCGAGATCGGAGTCCACATCATGGACGTCGGCTTCCCGGCGGTGTCGGAGAGCGAGCGGGAGACCCTGCGGCTGGTTCTGGAGGGGCGCCGCCGGGGCGAGCTGCGAGAGGACCTGGAGGTGCTCTGCATGATGCGCAGCAATCCGGCCGACATCGACGCCACGATGCGCGTCATGGACGGGCTCGGCCGTCGCCGCGACGAGGTCAGCTACTTCATATTCACCTCGGCCTCCGACCTCCACCTCAAGTACAAGCTGGGCCGGACGCTGCTGGCCCGGGAGGGCGTGCCGGCCGGCGAGTGGCTGGAGCTGCCGCTGGAGTTCTACCGGGAGGCCAACCTCAGGATGCTGGCCGCCGCCATCCGCTACGCTCGCGAGCAGGGCGCGGCCGTGATCGAGTTCGGGGGCGAGGACGGCTCCCGCGCCGACGTCGAGTACATCAAGCGGATCCACGCTGTCGGTCTCGAGGCGGGGGGCAGCCGGCCCTCGACCCCGGACACCGTCGGCTGCTACTCGCCGTTCGCGGTCCGCGAGTACGTGGGAGCGTTGCGGGCGGCCAGCCCGGGCGCCCCGCTGGTTGTCCACTTCCACAACGACCTCGGCCTGGGGGCCTGGAACACGGTGGTCGCGCTGGGTTCGGGTGCCGACGTCTTCACCACCAGCGTCAACGGGATCGGCGAGCGCACCGGCAACGCCCCGATGCACCAGGTCCTGCTCCAGCTCCGCTATCTGTTCGGCATCGAGCTGCCCGGCTTCCGCTACGAGCGGCTGCGCCGGCTCGCCCAGCACATGGAGCGGGTCAGCGGGATCCCGGTCTCGCCCACCGAGCCGGGGATCGGCCTCAACGTGTTCAGCCACGAGTCGGGCATTCACACCGCGGGAATGCTCATCCACCCCGCCATCTACCAGTTCATCCCGCCCGCCGACCTGGGGGGCGAGGTGCGCTACGTGTACGGCAAGCACTCGGGCACGCTGGCCATCGAGCACGCGTTGCGGGGGGCGGGCATGGATCCCGAGCCGGCGCTGGTGGGCCGCGTCATGGAGGAGGTGAAGCGGCTCCGCGAGGAGCGCGCCGAGACGGCTGACTTCGCCGACTTCCAGCGCCGCTACCACGACCACCTGCAGGGGATGGGGGTCAGCTCCGAGGAGGTGGTCGAGATCGCCGCCGCCCTGCGTGGACAGATCGCTGGACACTGAGGAGGCGCCCCCGGCGACTCCGGAGGAGTACCTCCAGATCCATCGCGCGATGGTCATGGCCAAGGCCCTCGACGACCGGATGCACATTCTGGTCAAGCAGGGCCGGGCACCGTTCGTCGGCTCCTCCCGCGGCCACGAGGGGATCCAGGTCGCCAGCACGGCGGCGCTGCGGCCCACGGACTGGCTGGTGCCCCACTACCGGGGTCTCGGCAACGCCGTCACCCGCGGCCTGACGGCCCGGGAGTGGATGCTGGCGGTGTTCGCGCGTGCCGCCGACCCCCTGTCGGGAGGCCGCAACATCCCCGGCGGCTGCTTCTCCCTGCCCCGGCTCCGGGTCGCGTCCGTCTCCCAGGTGATCGGGACCTGGATCCCCAAGGCGGCGGGAATCGCCTACGCCAGCCGCCTGCGCGGCCTGGACGAGGTGACCCTGTGCACGTTCGGCGACGGCTCGACCTCGTCGACCGGCTTCCACGAGGGCCTCAACTTCGCGGGCGTGCACCGGCTGCCGGTGATCTTCGTCTGCGAGAACAACGGCTACGCGATCTCGGTGCCGCTCCGGCTGCAGGCGGGCAACGTGCACCTGGCCGAGCGCGCCGAGGGCTACGGCATGGTCGGAGTGACGGTCGACGGGACCGACGTGCCCGCCTGCCACACGGCGGCCCGGGAGGCGGTGGCCCGGGCCCGCTCGGGCGCCGGGCCGACGCTGATCGAGGCCCGGATCTGGCGCATCAACTCCCACACCTCGGAGGACAACCAGGCCAAGTACCGCAGCCCCGAGGAGCTGGAGGACGCCTCCCGCCACGACCCGCTTCTCCGTTTCGAGGACTGGCTGATCGCCCGCGGCCGGCTGAGCGGCGCCCGCTCCAAGGCGATCCGGGAGGAGCTGGACCGGGAGGCGGGAGAGGCGGCCGACTGGGCCGAAGCCCAGCCGCAGCCGAGGGCCGAGGACCTCGGCCGGCACGTGTTCGCCGCGAGCTGAGAGCGCGGCCGGGGCCGGCCACCGGGAGGGCCGGCCCCACAATGAGCGCATGCGCATCGGCGTCGTCTCGGACACCCACTGCCCCGAGTACGCGGGTGAGCTGCCGGGCCCGGTGCTGGAGCGGCTGCGGGGGGTGGCGCTGATCCTCCATTGCGGCGACGTCGGGGGCCCCGGCGGGGAGGCGACGCTGGCCGCGCTGCGCCTGATCGCCCCCGTGCACGCGGTCCGCGGCGATCACGATGCCGGCCTGGGCGGCCTGCCGGAGCGCTTGGAGATGGACGTCGGGGGGCACCGGATCGCGGTCGTCCACGGCAACCGGACCCGCCTCCTGGAGGAGCCGATCACGTTGATCTGGACGCTGACCCTGGGCCGGCTCTGGCCCCGGGCCGGCCTCACGCGCTGGCTGCGCCGGCAGTTCCCGCGCGCCGATGTGATCCTCTACGGACACACCCACCAGGCCCGCGTCGAGACGGCGTCGGGGGCCCTGCTCTTCAACCCGGGCGCGGTCTACCTGGTGACCCCCCAGGAGGCGCGGCGGCGGCTGGGGCTGAAGCCGGGGTGGTTCGAGTGGTCGTGGCTGCAGGTGGTCCGCCACCGCCGGGACCGCCAGGTCGCCAGCGTCGGCGTGCTCGAACTGGACGGAGAGCGGACACGAGCCAGGGTGCTCCCGCTGGCCGAAGCCGGTTAGGACGGACCGGCAGTTGGTATGAACATCCCTGCCGATGCCTGAAACCAAGGACTATTACGAGATCCTGGGCGTGGCCCGGGGGGCCGGTCAGAAGGAGATCCAGAGCGCCTTCCGCAAGCTCGCCCGCCAGCACCACCCGGACATGAACCGGGGCGACAAGGCGGCCGAGCAGCGTTTCAAGGACCTGAACCAGGCCCAGGAGGTCCTCTCCGACCCCCGCAAGCGCAAGCTCTACGACCGCTTCGGGAAGAACTGGGAGCAGGCGTCGGCCGCCGGCGCCGACCGCCCCGGGGCCGGCTCGGCCGGACGCCAGGGGGCGCGCGCTCGAGTCGATTCCGAGAACCTCAGGGATTTGTTCGGGGGTGGTGACGGCCAGCCCCTCTCGGACCTCTTCGGCAACCTCTTCGGGGGCGGCGGCCGGGGCCGGTCCGGGCCGGTCACCATGGAGGCGGAGGGCGTGATCCAGGTCACGCTCCAGGAGGCCTTCACCGGTGCCATCCGGCGCTTCGAGATGCCGGACGGCAGGCGGGTGGAGGTCAGGGTCCCGGCCGGAGTGGTGGATGGCACCGTGCTCCGGGTGCCCGGCCTGCTGGCGCGGGTGGAGGTGGCGGCCGACACCACGTTCGCGCGCGAGGGTCGGGACCTGCGCACGGTGGTCAGCGTGCCGCTGGCGACCGCCCTGCTCGGGGGCGAGGTCGAGGTCCCGATCTTGAAGGGGGGGCGGGTCAACCTGCGGGTCCCGGCCGAGACCCAGAATGGCACCCGGCTCCGCCTCAGGGGGCTGGGGATGCCGGGCGCCGGTGCCGGCGCGGCCGGCGACCTCTACGCCGAGGTCAAGGTCAGCCTGCCCCTGCCGCTCGACGAGCGCACCCGGCGCTGGGCCCAGGAGCTGCCCGGCTCCGCATAGCCGGCTGCCCGGCCGCCGCCCCCGTGAGAGGCAGGGCGAAGCGGGCGCCGCCGGGTGGCGGTGGATCCCGGCTACGCTTCGGCCCGTGGATCCCCGCCGCCTGCTGCTGCCGCTCGTCTTCGTGTCCGGGATGTCCTCGCTGGGGGTCGAATTCGCCGCCTCGCGCCTGCTCGCCCCCTACTTCGGCACCAGTCTCTACGTCTGGGGCGTGCTGATCGGGCTGGTCCTAATCTACCTCAGCGCCGGCTACGTGATCGGCGGCCGGCTGGCCGACCGCCGCCCGGAGCCGGCCCTGCTCTTCCAGCTGACCGCCTGGGCGGGCCTCTGGATCGGTCTCATCCCGCTCGTCTCCTACCCGATCCTGCTCCTCTCCCAGCAGGGGTTCACCTCGCTCTCGGTGGGCATCGTGCTCGGCACCCTCCTCGCCGTCATGGCCCTGTTCGCGGTGCCGGTGCTGCTGCTCGGCTGCGTGTCGCCATTTGCGATCCGGCTGCTCCTGACCGACGTGCGGACCGGGGGTAACACCGCCGGGGCGGTGTACGCCCTCTCCACGTTCGGAAGCATCGTGGGCACCTTCGTGCCGGTCTTCTGGCTGATCCCGACCTTCGGCACCCGGCCGACCATGGTCTTCTTCAGCGCCGCCCTGCTCCTGCTCTCGGTGGCCGGGCTCTGGAACCGGCGCCGCGCCTACGCGCTGTTCCTGGTCGTGGTCCTGGCCGGGGCCGCGGTGCTCCCGCGTGGGATCAAGCCCCCGGCCTCCGGGCGCCTGCTCTTCGAGAGGGACTCCGCCTACGGCTACATCCAGGTGGTGCAGCAGGGGACGCGGACCGAGCTGGTGCTGAACGAGGGGGAGGCGGTCCACTCGATCTACGACAGCGCGTCCAAGACGACCGGGGGCCCGTGGGACTACTTCGCCCTGGCGCCCGACTTCTCGCCCGCGACGCCGGACCCGGCCGTCCACCGCGACGTGGCGATCCTGGGGCTGGCGGGAGGGACCGCGGCCGCCCAGTACCGGGACGCCTACGGCTCGGCAGTGGATCTGACCGGGGTCGAGATCGACCCCGCCATCCTGGATGCCGCCCGGCGCTACTTCCACCTCGAGGACGCCCACGTCCACGAGGTGGTACAGGATGCCCGCTACTGGCTGGCCGGGGACCACCACCAGTACGACGTCATCATCATGGACGCCTACCGGCAGCCGTACATCCCCTTCCACCTGACCACCCGGGAGTTCTTTCAGCTGGTGCGCCGGCACCTGAAGCCGGGCGGGGTGGCGGTGGTCAACGCCGGCCGCACTGCCCGCGACTTCCGGCTCGTTGACGCCCTCGCCAGCACCATGTCGGCCGTCTTTGGCCAGACCTACCTGGTGGACGTGCCCAGGTTCAGCAACACGCTGATCTACGGGACGACCGCCCCGGTGTCACTTGAGCAGGTCCGCTCCCACTTGGACAGCGCCAGCGGGCCGCTGCTGCGCCAGGTCGGTGCCAGCGCCGAGGGCGAGGGTGACCTCCGCCTCTCGCCCTACCACTCGCAGGTCTACACCGACGATCTGGCCCCGGTCGAGCGCCTGATCGACGAGATCATCCTGGGCTACGTTTCCGGGCGCTGAACAGCAACGGGCGCTGAGGCTAAGCCGGGGTTCGGGCCGTCTCCCCGGCCAGCGGCCGGGCCTGGTCGATGCAGATCAGCCGCACCCGGCCGGTGGCCACCAGCCGCTCCTCCTGGTCCCAGATCCAGGCCTCCCAGACCTGGACGGTGCGCCCGGTGTTGACCGGCTTGGCGGTGGCGTGGAGACGGCCCGAGCGGACGGCCCGGAGAAACGAGGTGCTGTTCTCGAGGCCGGCCACCGCCTGGCCCCGGGGCAGGGCCACGGCGGCCGCGCCGATCGAGGCCAGGGTCTCGACCACCCCGCAGTGGACGCCGCCGTGGACGATCCCGTAGCCCTGGTGATGCTTCTCGGTCACCTCGAACTCGGCGCAGACCTCGTCCGGGCCGGCCTTGGTGATGCGGATGCCCATCTCCCTCACCCACCCGGTGGGGAGGCTGTTGATGATCTTGTCCAGGGCCGCCATCCGCTCCACAAGACTACGGCCGGGGCCAGGGGCCCCGGCCGCAATTCACAGACGAACGCTGATTCTCGCGGAGCTCTCCACCTCCGACTCCGGGAGCCGAAGAGGAATGTCGGCAGCGCTTAGAGGATGTCCTCCGGCGCCCCCGGCTGGCGAACGAGGCGGTCGGCTCCACGATTAGGTTGATCCAACTCGGCCTCACCTCCTTAGCCTCACGGCAGTGAACTTTAGAGCCAGTATAGACTCCAGCCCGTCGTGCCCCGCCGCCGTGAAGCCGCGCCCGCGCCCGACCTTCGCCGGCTCGCCAGACGAGTCGTTGTGAAGCCGGACGGCCGCTACCTGCTCCTCTACGGCCCGCGTCCAGACCCGGCCCCGGCCGGCTTGACCCCGAGCCCTCCGGCTTGAGCGAGCTGCGATGGCACCCGCTGCGCGGGGAATGGGTGACGGTCGCCCCCTGGCGTCAGGACCGAACCCACCTGCCGGCGGCCGGCGACTGCCCGCTCTGCCCGACCCGCCCCGGGGCGCCGGCCACCGAGATCTCGGAGCCCGGTTACCACATCGCCGTCTTCGAGAACCGGTTTCCTCCATACAGCGGGGAGCAGGGCCGCTGCGAGGTGGTCTGCTACACCGCGGAGCACGATTCCTCCCTGGCCGCCCAGTCGGTGGACCACATCCGCGACCTGGTCGCCGTGTGGCAGGAGCGGACGGCCGAGCTGGGCCGGCTGCCCGGCGTCCGCTACGTCTATGTCTTCGAGAACCGGGGGGAGGCGATCGGGGTCACGCTCAGCCATCCCCACGGCCAGATCTACGCCTACCCCTTCCTGCCGCCGGTGGTGGCCCGGGAGCTGAGCCTGTCCGCCGCCCACAACCGGCTGACGGGGCGCTGCCTCTACTGCGAGGTCCTCGCAGCCGAGTCGGGCGGCGAGCGTACGGTGAGTGCGGACGCCAACTTCATCGCGTTCGTACCACCCTTCAACCGCTGGCCCTACGAGGTCCACCTGGCGCCGCGGGCGCACGCCGGCGGCCTGCTCGACCTCACGGCCGCCCAGGCCGACTCGCTGGCGGCGATGCTGAAGGACCTGCTCCAACGCTACGACCGGCTGTTCGACCGCCCCCTGCCCTACGTGATGGCGATGCACCAGCGGCCGCCCGGTCGCGGCCACCGCCAGCACCACTTCCGCGTCGAGTTCTACCCGCCCAACCGCACCGCCGACAAGCTCAAGCACCTGGCCGGCTCGGAGCTGGGTGCCGGCGCCTTCATCCTCGACGCCCGGTCCGAGGACACCGCGAGGCGGCTGCGTGAGCTCTGACGCGTGGCTGGGATCGGCCCCGGGGCGCGTCAACCTCATCGGTGAGCACGTGGACTACCTGGGCGGCCAGGTGCTGCCGGCTGCGGTCGACCGCCGGGTCACGGTCCGCGGGCGGCCCAGCCGGGAGTGGGCGGTGAGCAGCCGGGTGGCCGGCGGCGAGAGCTACCTGCGGGCCCTGGCCACCGAATTGGAGGTGGGGGCGCAGGCCGTGGAGATCGAGTCGGAGGTCCCGCCCGGGGCCGGTCTCAGCTCCTCGGCGGCGCTGCTGGTGGCGGCGGCGGCCGGCCTGCGGCCCGGCCTGGGCGGGGTGGCCGCCGCCCTCGCCTGCCAGCGCGCGGAGCAGCGGGCGACGGGGGTGCAGGTCGGCGTCATGGACCCCCTGGCGGCCGCCCTCGGGCGCCGCGGCCATGCCCTCCTGATCGACTGCCGGACTCTCGCGCACCGCCCCGTCCCGCTCCCGGCCGAGCTCCGGATCGCGGTGCTGGACTCGGGCATCCGGCGCTCGCTGGCCGGCACCCCGTACAACCAGCGCCGCCGCGAGGCCGAGGCCGGGATGCCCAGCCGCCGCCGCCACGTCGACTCCGAGATCGAGCGCGTGCGCCGGTTCGCGGCCGCCCTGGAGGAGGGCCGGGTCGACCTGCTGGGAGGCCTGCTGAAGGCCTCCCACGCCAGCCTCCGGGACGACTTCGAGGTCTCGACCCCGGAGGTGGACGCGCTGGTCGAGCGGGCCTGCGCGGCCCCCGGCTGCCTGGGTGCCCGGATCATGGGGGCCGGGTTCGGGGGCAGCGTGCTGGCCCTTCTCGGAGCGGGCTCGGAGGCGGGCTTCGCAGCCTTCATGGCGCCCGTCCCGGTCCTCTTCTGCGAGACGGCCGACGGCGCCTTCGTGGCCGGCGCCGGGTGAACGACTGCCTCAGCCTGCCCCTCCGCCAGGGTTCGGGCGGGGTCCGGGTGCTCGGCGGCTGGGAGGGGCTGTGGACCTCGCTCGGCGAGGGCGAG